>CAYLYF010000105.1:0-13326 GCA_964387595.1 uncultured Thermodesulfobacteriota bacterium
CCTTGTGGAAAGTGAACTTTTTGGTCATGAAAAGGGAGCTTTTACAGGCGCACTTAAACGAAAACTGGGTAAGTTTGAAATAACTCGTGGAGGGACTATTTTTCTTGATGAGATTGGTACGATCTCTCCTTCGGCCCAGGTTAAACTGCTGCATGTGCTGCAGGAAAAGAGTTTCCAGCGTGTAGGCGGAAATGATACGCTTGAGAGTGATGTCAGGATTATTGCTGCGACCAATATGGATTTGAAAGAGATGTGTGATAAAGGGCTGTTTCGAAGAGATCTTTATTACCGGCTCAATGTTTTTCCAATTGAGATTCCGCCCCTGAGACAGCGTTCAGAGGACGTGGATCTTCTGGCAAATACCTTTTTGAAATCTTTTAACCGCTTAAATACTAAAAATATCCGCGGTATTGCACCGGAAGTTATTGAAGCACTCAGAAATTATTCATGGCCTGGTAATATTCGCGAAATGGAACATCTGTTTGAACGGGCGTTTATTCTTGAAGAGGGGCCGGTTTTATCGGTTGATAGTTTTCCTCTTGAACTTTTTACAAGTGAGGCTTTGCTCACACCTATTCCTGTTAATGCTTTGCTTTCTCTAGCTGAGGCAAGGAGTAAAGCAGTTGATGATTTTCAGGTTGAATATCTTCAGGAACTTTTAACAAGAAATTGCGGCAGAATCAAGCAGACTGCGCAGGCCGCAGACATTTCAACCCGGCAGCTTCATAAGCTTATGAAAAAATACAGCCTTGATAAAAAAAGTTTTCGTTGATATTTGTTGCGTCCATAAATTAGGAACCCAAGGTTCCTTTTCTGCAAAATAAAAGAACTTTAGGTTCTTTTATTTAAAATTATTTGAAATATTAACGTAATATAATATAAATAATATCATATTATAATCTTTATCCTATAAATTTACTCCCATTATATTTTTCCTAAAATAATTTATCCTTAACTTTACTTTTTGAAGTGCTTAAAAAAGGAACTCATGGTTCTTTTTTTTTGAGAAATATTTTTGTCAAATCCAATTTGTTATGTTTTATCAGTATCTTATAGATATCGGCACGCTTTTTGATATATGCTCTATTATTAATTTTAAGGTTACTCTTTATGAAAAACATTGAATCTGAAAATGAAATCATTATACGCGGAATTATAACACCGTGTGAATGGAACGAAGATGAAAGTGTTAAATCGGTCAGCATTGCATCAGAAGATGAACAGGAGTACCTGGTTGAATATTCGGATAAAAACATAGAACTATTAAGGTATTTGCGAAAGATGATCTGTGCAACCGGAAAATACCGGGAGGACAAAAACGGAATAAAATATATCCGGGTAAAAAAATACTGGCTAATCACATCACCTTCCATGATTTGAAAAGCCTGTTTTTTTTATACAAGACAGAAGTGCAGTATGAATAATTTCATAGTGCAAATTTTAATAATTTAATAAAAGGAGAGATTTGATGAAAAAAATTATTTTAACAACATTGATTGCATTGGTATTTTTGTGTGCAGGTCCAGTCTATTTCTGTTATGCAGGAGACGTTTTAAAGGATTCTTTTTCCTACACTGAAACAGACAAGGATGAAGATAACGCAACAATTATTCTTGCACAGGCTTACAATGAGCCGGCTGAAGAAGAGGTGGTTATTGAAGAGGAACCAGAAGATATCCCGGCTGAGGAAGAACCAGAAGTAGCTGCGCCTGAAGAAGAAGACGAAGGAGAAGGAGAAGGCGAAGAATACATTCCCTCAAAATATGATGCTATGCCTGCTGAATAAGAATAACTATAAGAGTAAGCGGCGCCAGTGATTATATTGTTTATACAGTACAGTTGTATTGCCAGGAACAGGTGTCGGCTAAGGCACCTGTTTTTTGTAAAGTTAGACAAAAATAATTTTTAAAATGGCGATTAATGGATCAACCGGGGGCGCCATATCCGTTTTAATAACCCATTTGCAAGCAGTTCTGCTACAGTTAACGGCCGGAAAGGAGATAAAAATTAAGATGAAAAGAATGACAGCATCCGCAGCTTTTATTGAACCGAGAGAAACAGTTATTCCCTGGGGTGTGGCATCGAGTATTGATATTTATGACTGCGACGCGGAGACCATTCGGGACGCCGACAAAATTCGCCGGTTTGTCGCGGAACTGTGTGATCTGATTGAAATGAAAAAATTTGGTGATACCATTGTCGTACACTTTGGAGAAGATGAACGCGTGTCAGGATATTCAATGGTTCAGCTTATTGAGACATCACTGATATCAGCTCATTTTGCAAATCAAACAAATACCACCTATCTGGATGTATTCAGCTGTAAAGCTTACAACACTGAAGTTGTCGCCGAGTTTTCCAAGGATTTTTTCGGTGGAAGCCGTTGTCTTACCAGAAGCAATAGAAGGCTTTAACCGATGAAAGGACTCAGATTTGTTTCCGATCTTGATGAATGCCAATATCTTTGGGAAAGCTTAATTCCCAGAGAGAATATAACAGATCTCTGGGAAGTAAGAGCCTGCTTCCATCGTCATTTCAAAAGACCCGCCTGTTTTTATGTCTTTCACACCAATGACAGGGGGAAACCATCACTGCTGCCGTTAAGCTGGATCGAAGAATCAAGGTGCTATGGATATTTCCCCGGAGAAACCTGGCAGGGCAAGACCTGGCTGGAGTATAACCGGTTACCGAAACTGGAAAAGGCTGAGCTTGAACAATTGTTTAAGCAGATACCAGGCAAGTGTCACCTGCGTTATTTAGCCGCTCATGATCCTGAAAACATGTTTTTGGAAACAGTAGATGAAGAGGGATATTTTTTTTATCCAAATCATTATAACTTTGATATAGATACCTACCTGCAAACCTTTCCAAACAAAAGAGCCAAACAACTTAGAAAAGATATCACTTCCATAGAAAACCGGGGGGTGAATTACCGGTACAACGATATTCAGGACTTTGAACATCTTGTACAGATGAACCTGTCCCGATTCGGTGTTCAATCATATTTTCATGATCCTCGATTCAGAGAGAGCTTTCGTGACCTGATGTTTTTTTTGAAGGCTCAAGGCTGGCTGCAGATCACCACAGTCCTTATTCAGGATGAAATTGCAGCGGTAGACCTGGGCTGTGTTTATAACGGAACCTATACACTGCTGGCAGGAGCGACGAGTACCGATCATCCCGGCGTGGCAAAACTGATCAATTTCCATCATTTACAGCGTTCGTGTATGGAAAGATTTCAAAAAGCCGATTTTATGTGCGGCGATTTTTCATGGAAAAAACTGTTTCATCTCACTGAACGGCCACTGTACCTGCATTCAAATATAACGGCATCATCACTTAACAGAACCGACAGTGACAGAGAACACCAGCCATGCATAACCAGCGTGTAATCGTCGTTGGTACGACACCGGATTATATTGATCTTCTAAACAATCGTTTCCCGGGCCGGGTACTGTTCGTTACGGACCCTGCACAGCGCGACAGAGCAGATGAATCCGGACCGGATACTTCAACAGAACTTCTGATTGCTCTTGACGATATTGAGGACGTTCGGTCAGCCCTGTCAGCCCATTTAAGAAAATGGCAAATCACGCCGAAAGGCGTTGTCTGTTTTGACTGTGAATCACTTATTCTTGCGGCAAGACTGGCAAAGCATTATCACCTGCCATATCCGTCTCTGGAATCAGTTATCCTTTGCAGAAATAAAATTCAGACCAAACAGCGCTGGCAGGAATTGGGGATACCCTGCCCGGCATCCCGGCTCATCTATGACGAATTAGACGCGGTACGTTTCATGAACCATCTGAGGAGTTCGGTGGTCCTGAAACCCATAACCGGCAGCGGCAGTGAACTTGTTTTTGCCTGCAGGGATGAAGCGGAATGCGTAGCTGCCGTTAAAACCATAAAAGCCATGTTGGCCCGGCATAAAGATTTTCGAATGTACCCGACAGAAAATGATTGCGGAGAGTCGAATCTTCGCACCAGTTTAGCTGCTGAAGAGTTAATCGAAGGTCCAGAATTCAGCTGCGATTTTATACTCAAAGACAATTGTGCGGAAATTATACGGGTAGCAAAAAAAATCCCCGCAGCAGGGCATAGCTTAGGGACAATGCTTGCTTATCTGTTGCCGTCAGAGCTTCCGTCTTCCATTACCCGGAAAGCATTATGCCGGTTGCTGTTTAATGCGGCCCAAGCTATTGGTCTTAGCCGGTCTGTATGTATGGCGGATTTTATTATCAGTAAAAATCAGGTTAAGCTGCTTGAAATCACACCCCGGCCGGGAGGAGATTGTCTGCCGCAGCTTATAATGAAAAGTTCCGGATTTGACATTCTCGGGGCAAGCCTTGATTTGGCTGAAGGCAGATCTGTTGATGTGCCCTCCTTACTAAAATGGAAACAGTTTGCCGCCCTGAGACTTTTTGCAGCACACTCCGGTATTATCCGCGCAATTGATGATAAAGCGTTAAGGCGGGATGAGCGGGTTGTTGAGTGTTTAGTTATACGCTGCCCGGGTCACAGGGTGATACTTCCACCGGAAAATTACGATTCCCGGTTTATTGGATATGTTGTTTTTAAACCTGACGCTGTTGATGAGATAACTTCAGAATGTACGGATCTAATTTCAAAACTTGTCTTAGACATGGAGACGCTACACTAATGGATTCATCAGAACACGTTCTCAAAGCAGCAGGAAGGCTTTTAACCGGCTCAACTCCGGAACTTCCGGAAGAGGAGCTGGTTTCATTTGTAGAGTCGTTTATACAGCGTCGTTCTCTGTTTTTACAACTTATAAAAAAGTATGGGTCTCCTTTATATGTGATAGAACCGGAGATACTCAGAACCCGTGTCCGACAGTTTCGCGCTGCTTTTAGAAATGAACTCTCAAAATTTGATATGTATTATGCTGTTAAAAGCAACAACTGTCCTGAAATTGTAAATATACTCATAAGTACCGGAATAGGACTTGATGTCTCAAGCGGTGCGGAACTGAGGCTTGCCTTGCAGTGCAGGGCTGATGATATTGTGTTCAGCGGACCGGGAAAAACAGATGACGAACTCCGGTTGGCGGTAGATAACCGTGACAGGGTGACTCTTTTGATAGACAGTTTTGGCGAGCTTGAACGTCTCGGAAAAATAACCCGGGAAATACAGGGTTTTGTTCGGGCAGGGGTAAGGCTGACCACTGATGATCAAGGCCTTTGGCGTAAATTCGGCATTCCTCTTTCTGAACTTGAACGGTTTATGGTCCGGGCAGGATCCTTCCGGCAAATTTGTTTTGCGGGTTTACAATTTCATACCAGCTGGAACATGGATCCTGAAAATCAGATTGCATTTATCAAACGGCTTGGTAAAAAGCTGCAGAATTTGTCTGATGAACAGAGAGAACAGATAGATTTTATTGATATTGGCGGCGGATTCTGGCCATCTGTTGGTGAATGGCTTCAACCGGCAGGTACTCCAGAAGGCAGGCTTCGGCAGGTGGTTGAGCCAGCTTATCAGTTCGAAAAGCACCACTACAAAGTTTCGGCGCTCCCGATTTGTGATTTTGCAAGCAGAATCGGATTGGCAGTAAAAACATACATTTATCCGTTTGTAACCTGCCGGATCTGTGCCGAACCTGGTCGATGGATATGTAATGATGCTATGCATCTCTTACTGTCCGTTGCAGATAAAAAACCGGATGATCTTGTTATTACTGATGCGGGAACCAATGCTATCGGGTGGGAACGTTTTGAAGTCGACTATGCGCCGATCATCAATTTGTCCTGTCCTGAAACGCTGGAACGTGAGTCCTTAATATTGGGATCACTCTGTACTCCCCATGATGTATGGGGGTACGGGTACTGGGGCAGTGAAATAAAGCCTGGAGATGTGCTTTTGATTCCTTCTCAGGGAGCGTATACATACAGCCTCAGTCAATCTTTCATTAAGGAGCTGCCAACGGTGGTGTTTTTATCCGGAAGTACTGTAAATGAAGACAGGGTTAAGGTTCAAATGGACAAGTTTAAACTGCAGCTAAATTTTCAAAACAGACGAAGCCCTTATTTTCCGGTTTGAAGATTTTATGTTGAGGTTTATAAAGTATAAATGGTCTGAAACATATTTGAAGGAGGTTAAAGACAGTAATGTCCAAAAAAAGATTTGTTCACTGCATGATTCGATTATTGGTCTTTGCTCCCGGCAGGAAGAACTTTTAGCTGCCAATAAAACCCATACAAAGAATTTTAAAATGAATTTAAAAAAAATAGTCAGTATTACAAAGGAAGCTAAAAAGGCGGGTCAGGCTATGGAGAATCGAAGGACAATGTCCCGAGAGCTATTTAAGTTGTATGCTGTGGAAATGGGTTTTGAGGTTAAACGGAGAACAAAAAAATGAAACAATATCTAATGCCAGGAGTACAACCTCGCATTGGGACAGAGAAGAGCAGAAAGCGCTAAAAAATATCTGACACAGCTTGGTGTCTCACCAAAAAGAATCTTCACCATAAGCTATGGCGAAGAAAGACCTCTTAATCCTAACCTGGATGAAGAAGCCTGGGCAGAAAACAGAAGAGACCATTTCATGATAAGATAATAAAAAAAGAAGGGGGCAGCAATTTAGCCCCCGATGGAAAATTTCAGTACAGTTTTTTAATTAAGAGGATAAAAACAGTTATTTGTTGGATGATTTAAACAAGCAATTTTATTGCTGTCATAGGATTATTAAAGATGTTCGGAAAACACAATATTCCCCTGTTATTTGAAACTGATGACCTCAGGGTCAGTATTCAAAAACAGAATGGATATATCATTTATCAAAGAAGGTGCAGAGAAGAAGAAGAGGAAAAAATTCTCCTTTCTAAGAATACTGAAATATTGATTAATCCGGTTGAGCCTATCTGTAAACCTAAAGAGATCACAAACTATTTTCTAGTCAATTTAGAAGAACCGATTGTTGTTGAACCCAGAAGTACGCATAAGGTTTATCTGACGTTCCCGGTGGCTATTGGTGTTTTTCTGAAGCGCAGCAGGGATTATGATATCCTTGATATTTTTACCCTGGCTTCCCAAAAATATACTCTGTATGGTGATCAGAAGCAGGGGGTTATCTGCCGGTATTGGGAAAGTACTGTTCATACGATTGTTCCTGATATTGTACCTCTACAGCTGGGTATCATGGAGCTTTCAATAATGAATACTACCGAAAGATGGATGCCTGTATCAAAAGCGGTTTTTAACGCTTATGGAATGAAAATTTACTACAGCAACAAACTGGTTTCAATGAAGGCTTCCATGACTATTCTGAGCGAACACACAGCAGAAACCTTTTTTTCATCTTCACCAATTCAAAAGGATATGAAGAAGTCCCTTGAACTTTATACTGTCAGGAAGCTGTCAGTCCTGTCATCAACTTTTACCATGATGGACGGCATATGATTTTAGATAAAATTATTTATGATAATGTAACCGTTTTAAGTATTTTAATAATACTGCTGGTTTTAATCTCATCTATTATTTCCTCCAGGATAATTGCTTTTTATCTCAGGAGAGCGCTTAAGGAAAAGATCAAGCAGGATACCCGTGAAATTGTTATCAAAATTATTACCTATGGTTTTGTATCGGCTGCTGTCCTTTATGGCCTGGTGGGACTTAATATAAATCTGTCAGGACTGATGGTGGCAGGAGGAGTTGCGGGTGTTATCCTTGGTTTTGCAAGTCAGAGTATTATCGGAAATCTGATATCAGGCATTTTTCTGATAATTGAGCGGCCGATAAAGATCGGTGATGAGGTCAATATTGATAATTATTCAGGATATGTTGAAGATATTCGTATTATTTCCACTACAATAAGGACCTACGACGGTCTTTATGTAAGGATTCCCAACCAGAATATTTTTACTTCAAGTATTATTAATTATGTTAATCACATTGTCCGGAGGTTTGAATATGTTGTTGGCATCCGGTACAGCGATGATGCGGACAAAGCCATAAAAATCATTAAAGATGTTATTGAAAAGCATCCTTTTGCTCTCAAGAATCCTGAGCCCCGGGTTTTTGTGGATAACCTGGGGGATAATGCGGTAAATATTTTTGTCAGGATATGGTCTCCGATCAGTGAGTGGTATTCTGTAAAAAGAGAACTTTTGCTTAAAATAAAGAAAACACTTAAATCGGAAGGAATCGAAATCGCATTTCCGCAGCGGGTGGTCTGGTTTGGGGACAGAAATGATGAGGTGAAGAAGGGGTTAAAAGATAATGTTTAATTCAAAGGTTTTTGCTGTTTATTATTATTGATAAAGGAAAGAAAAATGTCAAATTTACGAAACTCAAAAATGGTGGTATTTGATATTGCAGAAGGCATGAAAAAACTAACCCTCAACTGCTTGTGGGGAAATTCTTCAATGGCTTTAAAAGAACTTGAAAGAAATTTAGTCGGCACACAAAACAAGATTCAGTCGGAGTTACTCACTTATGATGAAATGGATGGAATAGAAAATATAAACATTAAATTGCAGCGGATTGACCATGCACTTGCAGTGCTTCAAGAGCATTTCAAAAAACATCGAATCCATTAATCTGTGGATTGTCTGGTTATGGGACAGAATTTTGAGAATAAGGGTTGACCGTTGTATTCCCACGAACAGGCGTCAGTTATTTTAATAAGGTATAAATGGAAACAACAAAACGAAAGTTATATATATTATGCATCTTGATCCAATTTTGCCTGTATTAGAGATCGTTGCTTTAGCTATCCTTGTTATAGGGATAATCATGCATCGATTCAAACAGCCTTATGTTGTTATCTATCTGATAACCGGTATTGTTATCGGACCTCATGGCCTCGGACTGATTACAGACCAGGTTGATCTTTCCCGGTTCGGTTCAATTGGTGTGCTGTTGCTTCTGTTCTTTGTGGGAATGGAAATATCACTTCCCCGTCTGATTGCCAGCTGGCGAATAGCTGTTGTGGGGACCCTGCTGCAGATCCTATTAAGTATCGGGTTTGTTTATTTTATAGGGATGTGGCGTGACTGGCCCATTGCCAGAGTTGTGCTTCTTGGTTTTGTGATCAGCCTGAGCAGTACGGCTGTTGTTATAAAAATTCTTCAGGAGTGGGGAGAAACAGATACGGATGTGGGGCGGGATGTGGTTGGGATACTGCTTGTTCAGGATCTGGCCATTATTCCCATGCTTATCATTATCGGTCTGATGGGCGGCGATTCACCTGACTACAGGATTATCAGCCTTCAGGTTTTCGGCGGGATTTTTTTTATAGCGGGTTTTGCGCTGCTGGTCAAGTTTAAAGACAGGATCAGGATTCCGTTCTCAAACCTCCTCCGCCGGGATCATGAGCTTCAGGTGTTTGCAGCCTTTGTACTTTGTTTTGGACTGGCCCTAATCACCAACTTGCTGCATCTGTCTTCAGCACTGGGTGCCTTTGCCGCAGGCATTCTGCTTTCAACCCTTAAGGAAACATCATGGGTGCATAATCGGCTCGAGCCATTTTATGTGGTTTTTATGGCGTTTTTCTTTGTCTCAGTGGGTATGCTTGTGGATCTGGAATTTATCCAACAGCGTATTGTCGTTATTTTACTCCTGGTGATCTTATCAATGGTTTTGAATACCTTTATTAATGCATTTATTCTGAAAATCCTGGGGGCTGACTGGCCGCGCAGTCTGTATGCCGGGGCATTTCTTTCCCAGATCGGTGAGTTCAGCTTTGTGCTGGCAGCTGTTGGTTTTCAGGCAGGTATTGTTACAAATGATGCCTATAATATCACCATCTCGGTCATTGCACTGACACTGCTTTTAAGCTCAGTCTGGCTGATGTGTGTAAAAAGGATAATAGTAAAGAATGCCTAGAAAAAAACTTAAAGTATAATATTAACAATACATTAAGGCTTGGTTTGCAGTTAGTTTTGTCTGTGGAAAAGAGCAGAACATAAGGTAATTTTATATGGTATAAACTAAAGTGGAAGTATACAGCTGTTTGTGTTTATATGTTCTTTGGTATTTTTTAAAACTTGGAAGCGTATAAAAATATTAACCAGCAAAAATCAGGAGGTGTAACATGACAAAGAAAAATCAGGTTTACAAATGTGAAAAATGCAGAAATTTAGTAAACGTTGTTCATGATGCCACCGGCAGTCTGGTCTGCTGTGGCGATGAGATGAAACTTTTACAGCCGAATACAGTGGATGCGGCGCATGAGAAACATGTTCCCATTGTTGAAAAAAATGGCAATACGGTAAAAATCTCCGTGGGCAGCGTGTCTCATCCAATGGAGGCAGAACATTATATTGAAACAATAAGTATATTAACGGATAAAAAACTCTACAGGGAATATTTAAGCCCAGGAGATAAGCCGGAGTCGGTTTTTCAAATTGACGGGAACATAAAGTGTGTCCGGGCATATTGTAATCTGCACGGACTTTGGAAAAGCGAATAAGACTTATATAGAGTTGTTCAGCTTTTCTCGATAGGCCGGGAAGTATCTGAATCGCAAAGCAAAAAACCAAGCACTGTTCCGCCTTTCCAATGTGTTAGAATAAATACTTCCGGGCTGTCAATCAGGCGTGTACGTTTTACACTGGACTATACGTGCGGGTTTTTTTCGAAGATAAAATGGATTCTCAATTTTAATCAGTTTTTGTTGTTGTGATGATATGTTTAAAGAAATAATTTAAAAATTAAACAAATTGCGGTTGTACACGGCGAAGAGGCGCAAAGTATTTTTTTTTCTGGAACACTCCGGGGTAGCGGTTATAATGTCTTTGTTCCTCGGCAAGGTGAATCCTTTGCTGTTTATTCATCGTCTTGTCCGGGTTAAGTATAGCTATTGAGTCTAAATCCTTTTTTCAGGCTTAAACCCGAAAAAAGACAATATTTATGGAGGGTCTGCTATGCTACCGTTAAAAAAAGTGCTTTGGCCGACAGACTTTAGCAGTGCTTCATATGCGGCATTGGAACCTGCAATAGAACTGGCTCAGCAGTTTTGTGCCGAACTGTTAATCCTGCATGTAATTCCTATGGTTTCATCCGTTCTTGCCCAGTATATAGATATTGAAGAGTATCAGGAAAAACAAAAAAAGTTTGCTTTGGAAGAGATGAACCGTATTATCAAAGAGCATATCAACGGTGATATCCAGATTCACAAGACTGTTATTATCGGAAACCCGGCAGATGAAATTGTTCGATTCTCAGAAAAAGAGCATGTAAATCTAGTTGTTATTGCAACACATGGAGAGTCGGCATTTCATAACTTTGTTTTCGGCTCTGTCGCAGAAAAGGTTTTAAAGTTATCTGCCTGCCCGGTTCTTGTCCTTCGAAATCCAAAACCTGAATAGACCGTTTTGCAGGTATAATCAAAAAAGGACGAATAATGCTTATATTAATGATTGTGGTATTTTTAACTATTTTTATTTCTGCGCAGTGCTCACTTTATGAGGCAACTCTTTATTCAACCCGGATGGGAGCTCTGGAAGCGGCCAAGTCAAAGGGCAAACAGCCGGGGCTGGCTCTTAAAATGATTGCCATGAAGCGGAACATATCTACACCTGTTTCGGCGATTCTCATATTAAACACAATTGCAAACACTGCCGGAGCAACTCTTGCCGGCATGTATGCCCATAATGTGCTGGGCTCAGCCTTGGTCCCTGTTTTTTCGATTCTATTTACGCTGGCTATTCTGTTTATTGCAGAGATACTGCCTAAAACCATTGGTGCGGTTTACTGGCGTATTTTGTGGCCGTTCATTGTCTGGCCGATCATATTTATGAAAAATATAATGAAACCTTTTCTTTTCGTGACACAGAAATTTACCGACTTGCTGACGCCGAAGGGGAAATCGGTGCCTTTCGTAACAGAGGAGGAAATCCTGGGCGTAATCCGGATGGGAGCCAGGGAGGGAGAGATCTCACAGTTAGAAAGCCAGATGGTGCATAATATTATCAGTCTTGAAGACAGAAAAATTAGCAAAATCATGACACCGCGAACCGTTATTTTTTCCCTTGATGAAAGCCTTTCAGTAAAAGATGCCTATGATTTTGCCTGTAAAAAAGGCTTTACCCGTATTCCGGTATACCGGGATGACAGAGAAAACATTACGGGTTATGTGATGATTCATGATCTGGGCTCTGAAAAAAACATGCATGAGCCGGACAAAACTTTAGCAGACATTTTAAAACCTATTACGTTTGTGGGAGAAGAAGAGGATTGCCTTGCGATGCTGACTCTTTTCTTAAAGAAACGCCGACATATTGCAATTGTAAATGATGCGTTTGGCGGTGTGGCCGGATTGGTAACTCTGGAAGATCTGCTTGAGACCGTCCTCGGTGCTGAAATTGTTGATGAAACCGACAAAGATATTGATATGCAGAAGGTTGCACTTAAGCGCAATAAAAAGTCTGAAATCTGAAAGGATTTGTTTTATGAAAATAGCTGTTGTTTATAACCGGGAGAGTGAAAAAGTAATCAACCTTTTTGGCCAGCCCAACCGGGAAAAGTATGGGCTGGAAGCCATTCAGAGAATCGTTAATGGTCTGAAAAAATATAATCACCAGGTGATTTCACTGGAAGCGGACAAAGATTTGATTACCCGGCTGGAAGAATTTATGCCCCGGGTGCTTAAAGGGGAAAGACCGGGGATGGTATTTAACCTGTCTTACGGTATCCAGGGCCAGGCACGGTACACTCACGTACCCGGTATTCTGGAAATGATGGGGATTCCCTATGTGGGTTCCGGTCCGCTTGCGCATTCCCTTGCCCTTGATAAGGTTGTGGCTAAAATGATTTTTGTGCAGAACAATATTCCCACTCCGGCTTTTGCTGTTTTGAATTCCCCGGGCTTTGATCTTCCGGAATTAGCATACCCTCTGATTGTCAAGCCGAAAAATGAAGCTGTTTCCATGGGAATAGAAATTGTTAATAATGACAAAGAACTTCGAAAAGCAGCACAGGTTATTTTTGAGGCGTTTGATAATCAGCCGGTACTGGTGGAACAGTTTATTAAGGGAAGAGAAGTCAACGTGGGTCTTTTAGGTAATAATCCACCTGAAGTACTTCCTCCCTGCGAAATTGTTTTTGGAAAGACCGGACCTCAGATATACACTCTTGATGACAAAAAAGGTGAATCCGGTCGCGAAATTCAGTGGCATTGCCCCGCCCCTATTGGAGACGATCTCCTTGCCAAAGCTCAGGAGATTGCTAGAAATGTTTTTTCTGCTCTGGGTTGCTATGACTGTGCCCGGGTGGATATGCGGCTGGATGAAAAGGGAAATTTTTATGTTCTTGAAATTAACAGTCTTCCCAGCCTTGGCGAGCATGGTTCTTACGTAATTGCAG
>CAYLYF010000106.1:0-13263 GCA_964387595.1 uncultured Thermodesulfobacteriota bacterium
TAAAGATTCTCATGGGACACCGCAATCTATGACTGGAATGGTTGTTGACATAACAGAACGCAATCAGGAGGAAGAAAAATTAAGACGAAGTGAGGATAATCTAAACAGGATGTTTGAATTTGCAGATAATCTGGTTTGTATTGCAGATTTAGATAAAGGTTATTTTATAAAGATCAGTCCTGCCTTTACAAGACATCTTGGCTGGAGCGAAGAAGAGATGCTTTCAAAACCCATCCTGGATTTTATTCATCCAAATGATGTAAAGAAAACAGCCTGTGTCCTCAAGGAACAGATGGAGACAGGGAACGATATAATACAATTTGAAAATAGATACAAGACTAATGAAGGAAAATTCAGATGGTTTGAATGGTCAGCCAAGCCAGTACCCGAAGAAGGCATTACATATGGTGCTGCCTTTGATATCACCGACCGCAAAATGGCCGAACAAGAGCTTATTCGATTGTCAACTGCAATAGAACAGGCTAAGGAAACCATAATAATATTCGGAACGGATGGAATTATACAGTATCTAAACCCAGCATTGGTGAAGCAAACACAGTATAACCGTGATGAATTTATCGGAAAGGATATTGCCAACCTTAGTAAAGACCCTTCAAAGGAAATAAATTTTAAAAAGGTATGGGAGACAATTAACAAAGGGGAGTCGTGGACTGGGGATATCCTCTCAACAAGAAAGGACGGCACCGAGTTTTTAGCAAATGTAAACATCTCACCTGTTTTCGACGACACAGGGAAGATAACCTGTTTTACATCGATTGGCCGTGATATGACCAAAGAGCAACACATGGAAGAACAACTTCGCCAGGCACAGAAGATGGAGGCTATCGGAACCCTTGCGGGCGGCATTGCCCATGACTTTAACAATATACTCGGAGGTATTCTGGGATATACAGAACTGGCACAGGATGATGCAGTTCAAGATAGCCCTGTACAGGAGTATCTGGTTGAAATCTTAAAATCAACAACAAGAGCAAAGGAGCTGGTTAAACAAATTCTCGCATTTAGCAGGAAAAGTCATGAAGAGCGAAAACCTGTATTATTACACCCTGTTATTCAAGAAGCAACAAAACTACTTCGTTCAACCATACCGACAACCATAGAAATCAAGCAAAACATTAATGATACAACGGGAATGGTAAATGCCGATTCCACACAAATGCACCAAATTATTATGAATTTGTGTACAAATGCTTTTCATGCAATGCAGGAAACTGGGGGTATGCTTGAAATTGAGTTATCATCGGTTGTTATAACACAAGAATCTATGAGGGAATATCACGATATATCTCCCGGACCATTTCTAGAGTTAAGAATATCAGACACAGGCACTGGAATTGATTCCAAAATAATTCATAAAATCTTTGATCCCTTTTTCACCACGAAAGATAAGGAAAAGGGAACGGGTATGGGACTAGCGGTAGTTTTTGGAATCGTCAAGGATCATGGTGGAGATATAAAAATAGATAGTCAATTGGGTAAAGGAACAACTTTTAGGATTATGTTGCCACAGGTTATAGCAGAACCCGACAACGAAGAAGACTCATCATCCAAAGTTCCAACAGGCACCGAGCACATACTTTTTGTTGATGATGAAAAAACGTTAATTGATCTGGGAAAAAGAATATTTGAATCACTTGGGTATACGGTTACTGCCAAAAACAGCAGCCTTGAGGCTCTTGAAACATTTCAGCAAGCACCAGATACTTTTGACATAGTTATCACAGACCAGACAATGCCTCATATGACAGGATACAATCTGGCAAAACGAATATTGGAAATAAAGCCCTCTGCAAATATTATTCTTTGTACAGGTTACAGTGAAACTCTTTCGTCAGAAAAAGTGGAAACTGCGGGCATTAAGGCAATTATCTACAAACCGATCAGTAGAAAAGAGATTGCTCATAAAATTCGGGAAGTATTGGATAAACATAATCATTAGTACCTTTGACAAAACCAATAGTCAAAGGTAGCGTGCCAGAGCCTTGACCCGGATCTCTCTGAAAATGATTTAAAGATACTTTTGATTAACTTGAAATAAAGCCTTCGAAAGAAATTTATTCAAAATTACTTATGATTATGGTAACAGTTTAGAAAGTAAAATATTTTAAGATGTTATCGCAACTGTTGACTTTTGACACCCACTGAAATGGTGAAGATATCAGAAGTAATGTTGAGTCTGCCGGTGCTGATAGGTGCAGATATAGGACTAATTTTTTTTCTGTATATTATGTTTGACAACCTTTCCTTTTGTTATAAAAATAACATCTTCACATATGTTAGTTGTGAGATCAGCAATGCGCTCCAGATTGTCTGCAATACGGAGGATATGTAAACAGTCACTGATAATTGATGGATTTTCAGCCATAAAAGTTATTAGTTCCCTCAAAATCTGGGAACGAATCCCATCTATCATAGAATCACGTTTGCATACTTCCTTAGCAATTTTACTTGATTCATTAACAAAAGCCTCAATGCAGTCATTTAACATTTTTATTGTTATCTCGCTCATTCTTGGTATATCAATAAATGGTTTTATTTTTTTATGTTTAATAAGGGGCAATGCACTTTCCGAAATATTGACAGCATGATCCCCCATACGTTCAAAGGCATTACTCATATCATAAATCATTAAAACAGTGCGAAGTTCCTTTCCCATTGGTTGATACTGTGCAATAACTGTTGTGCAGGTTCTGTCGAGTTCCAGCTCCAGCATATTTGCCTTGTCTTCATCCTCCTTAATAACACTTTTTAAAAGACCCTCATTCTGTGAAACAAGGCCTCGAATACTTTTCTCAATCATTTTTTCAACGTGATCTGAATACTGTATAATCTGACGCTTGAGATCATCTATTTTAGCTCTTAACATAATTATTCCCCCAGTAATTAACCAAATTTTCCAGACAAATATTCTTCCGTCCGTTTATCCTCAGGAACTGTAAAAAGCTTCTCTGTGGGACCAAACTCAACCAGATCTCCAAGGTACATAAATGCGGTAAAATCTGACACCCTGGCTGCCTGGGCCATATTGTGAGTCACCAGAAGAATAGTGACATTTTCCTTAAGCTCTATGATAAGCTCTTCAATATGAGCGGTAGACTTCGGGTCCAGTGCAGAAGTCGGCTCATCCATCAGGAGAACATCCGGCTCCATCGCCAGTGCACGGGCAATACAGAGACGTTGCTGCTGTCCGCCTGACAGAAACGTCCCTCTTTTATACATCCGGTCCTTGACCTCTTCCCAGAGCGCTGATTTTCTCAAAGAATCTTCAACAATTTTATCGCGTTCCGGTCTTTTCAACCGTATTCCGTTCAGTTTGTACCCTGCGATCACATTATCATATATGGTCATACTGGGAAAGGGGTTTGGCCGTTGAAAGACCATTCCGATCCGTTTACGCACTTCTATGGGATTCATCGCATAAAGATCATTATCATGGAGCATTACCCTTCCCTTCACCCCGGCACCAGGGACAAGCTCATGCATGCGATTTATACAGCGCAGCAGGGTTGTTTTCCCGCAACCGGAGGGACCCATCAGTGATGTGACCATGTTCTGCTCAACCTTCATGGTGACATTGTTGACCACCTGGTTTTCTTCAAAATGCGCACAAAAGTCATTTATGGTTAGAACGTTACTTCCCATTTTCTTCCAATCAATTTTGCTAATAGGTTTATTATTAAAATAAAAGCGACAAGGACAAGAGAAGCACCCCATGCCATTGCCTGCCAATCAGGATAGGGGCTGGTCGCATAGTTAAAAATAAGTAGAGGCAAAGTGTCTGCCGGCTTAAAAATATTTAAATTCATATAGGGTGATCCGAATGCCGTAAAAAGAAGCGGAGCGGTTTCACCCGATATCCTGGCTACCCCGAGAAGAACACCTGTTGAGATTCCGGACAGCCCGCAGGGAATGATGACCTTTAAAATTGTCCGGGTATAGGATACTCCAAGAGCTAAAGAAGCTTCTCGAATAGTATTTGGAATAAGTTTAAGGGTCTCTTCTGTTGATCTGACAACAACCGGAAGCATCATCAGCGCTAATGCCACTGAACCCGAAAAAACAGAAAAAGAGCCAAAAGTCACAACGATCCAGGCGTAAGCGATAATCCCGATCACGATTGATGGAACCCCCTGAAGGATCTCCGCACAAAGTCTGACCGCATCTGCAATTCTGCTTTTGCCGGCTTCAGCAAGATATATTCCGGTCAACACACCGAAAGGAATGGCAAATACTGACGCGGTCAAAACCACCATGATTGTGCCGGCAAGCGCATTTACAATACCACCGCCAACGTCTCCCATAGGCTTGGGTAAACTCGACAAAAACTCCCAGTTAATCACCGGCAGACCATTCTTAATAATATAATAAAGGATCAGGAAAAGCGGCACAATCACTAGAAAAGCAAAGAAATAGACACCGCATAAAAACAGCCTGTCCTTAATGATTCTAAAATAAATATTACTATTAACCATATCAGTTAACCACATTAAGTCTGTTTACGATATATCTTCCGACTGCATTGATAACCAGGGTCACCAGCAGCAGCAATAGACCGATTTCAACCAACGATCCCACATGAAGTGTATCCGTTGCTTCAGCAAATTCATTAGCAATAACACTGGCCATAGTATTAGACGGACTAAAAATGGAGTCCATTATTTTATTTGCATTACCGATCACCATGGTAACGGCCATGGTCTCACCGATGGCCCGTCCAAGCGAAAGCAATACTCCAGCAAAAAGTCCTGAAACAGCCTGGGGGATAATAATTTTTTTTATCATTTCATACCGGGTCGCCCCCAAAGAAAGCGCAGCCTCTTTAAGGTCAGCCGGCACCATTTTTACAACATCCGCAGCAATAGCTGCAGAATAAGGAATGATCATAATAGCCAGAACGATCGAAGCGGTCAGAATCCCCACACCGTAGGGGACCACTCCCAGTTTTATCTCAACAGACCGTACTACCGGGACGATAACAAACAATCCCCAGAACCCGTAAACAACAGAAGGGATTCCAGCCAGGAGTTCAATAATACTCTTTAAAAATGAAGCAAAAAAACCTTTCCTGTAATATTCACCGAGGAACAGTGCAATAGAGAACATAAACGGCAAAGATATCAAAAGAGCCAGGAATGAAGTTGCCAGGGTTCCCAGAAAGAAAGCCAGTGCGCCATATTCTTTAAATACCGGATCCCAGGTCCTGCCGTAAATAAATGAAAGACCGTTACCCTTTATTGCGGGCCAGGCCTCCAGGGTCAGTGTTACGACAATACCTGCGAAAATCATCAGCATTAACAAGGCCATGCCCTGCAGAGTTTTTCTAAAGACATCATCAGCGGACCAGTGAAATATATTTTTCATCTTGCGACCAAACAATGCCTCCAGCGTCCGGAATGTAGGAGGTTTATTTAATATTATTTTCTTTGTTGCTATCATTATTGAACTATAAAAAGGGGAGCACCCGCTCAGGATGTTTCCCCGGTCAATTCTACTTTAAAAGAGGTGTGCCGTTATAAGTGACTGTCTTTAAGATCGTCTCTCCTTTTTTAACTGCCTCATCAGGCAGCGGTGCATAATGAAGAGGTCTTGCAAGCGCCTGTCCCTCATGCAGTACCCACCATAGCATATTCATAAGCGTATCTGCTTTTGTTTTATCTCTGTTGGCATAATTCTGTTCTTTATAAAATATCAGCCAGGTAAAACCACTGATCGGATAACCTTCTTTTGCATCAGTATCCGTTATGGATACTCTTGTATCATCCGGAAGCGCAACATTTGCAGCCAAACTTACTGTCTCAATTGACGGGGCTACAAAGTTGCCTGATTTGTTCTGAACATGCGCATAGGACATATTGTTTGAAAGCGCATAGATCAATTCAACATATCCCACTGAGCCCGGAACCTGCTTGATCAGACCCGCCACACCAGAGTTACCTTTTGCGCCCAGACCTGCAGGCCAGTTTAGAGATTTACCGGCCCCGACTTTCTCTTTCCACTCACTGCTGACCTTGCTTACATAATCACTGAAAATAGCAGTTGTACCGCTGCCGTCCGAACGGTGAACAACGACTATACTGATATCCGGAAGGTTGACAGACTTATTTGCAGCCTTAATTTTTGTATCATTCCACTTTTTAATCTTACCCAGAAAGATCTCAGAGATAATTTCCGGAGTAAGCTTTAAAGTAAGATCTCCCGGCAGATTATAACTAACCACCACTGCACCCAGACAGGTAGGAATATGAAGAATATCGCCTTCTGCTTTTTTCAGGTTTTTTTCTTTCATAAAAGCATCAGTGCCGCCAAAATCAACCGTCTTTTTCAAAAGCTGCCGTATACCACCACCCGACCCAATGGCCTGATAATTTGTCTTGACCCCTTTTGATTTATGATAGGTATCAAAAAGTTTTGAATAATACGGATAGGGAAATGTCGCGCCGGCTCCCAAAAGCTCTTCTGCAAAAGCCGGGGTCTGAAACATACAGAATGCCAGTAAAATTGTTAAGCACATTATTATTTTTTTCATCAGAATAAATCTCCTTTTTATATTTAAGCTGTTTGTGTATGTTAGTATCTTATCCATTTATTTTTTCATTATCCTTCCTCCAAAATAATTCACGCAGCTATTACGGTGTAACAGCTGCTGTCTCAGTCAGATTGTATGTTATGGTAAATTCAAGCGGAAAAGTAACACCATCTGTAGTACTCGTAATCATAGCAACTAGAAAAATCGCTGCAAAAGGAGTGTCCATATTAAGAGTTGAGGTTATTGTATAAGGTGTGGTCTTGCTCTGGGTATCAAAAATAGCTGCGCTCAAACTTACTCCGGCAGAGATCAGCATGAAATCCAGATATTCTTTTGAACCGATTTGTGAAGGATTTTTTGAGGTAAGGCTTAATGTAATGGTCAGATCATCAGCATCACCTGTACAGATAACAATAGGAGTATAAAGGTTTGAAAGTGTCCAAAGGTCAAATGCGCCATTAAGATCAAATCTTCTCTGCTGCTGCTCAGGTGCACTAAGCGTAATGATCTCCGGCATTACAAAAGACGATCCATTTTTTGCAAAAACCGGTGTCGACAAAAACGATGCTACCAGAATCAGGCTTAGTAACGTGATCAGTAATTTCTTTGTTCTTTTCATTCTTTCCTCCTTAGTAATTAATTATTGTTTAGAACTTCACTTATTAATTTGTCACCTATTTGTTAATTCAATAAGTAGGTTGTGTTAATTTTGTGTTAACTCCAGTACTTAATGTTGGTAATACTATATTACCTGTTACTTATCTCTATCAAAAAATTTGTCAATTAACATTAAAACTTAAAGTTTAGATCCACCTGGATCAGGTCTTCTTTTTCACTGGGACCATTGATTTGTTCCATCTTGTAATAATCCAGTCCCAGACTGACATTCTTGGCCAACCCGTATGTAAATACAAATTCAGGCCCTTTCACACCGGTATCTCCGCCGTAAGAATCTGAATCCGGAAACCCATCATACCAGGCATCCTGCTCAAGCTCGCGGTAAAGTGCTTTAAACTGCCACTGTTTTGCTTTTTTTACCTTTTCATGACCAATCTTGATACCCGCAAGATATCCGGTATCTTCATCACTTGTACTCATGTTATTAACATATTCTCCAAACAGCGCTACAAACGGAATGTTGTCTATCGAGGTCTTTAAGCCCAGCTCAGCACTGACTGCAAAAAAATCCAGATCCTTATCCATAAGAGTGTTTGTACCAGCCCTATTGGGGACACTATTACCACCATCATTATCATTCACATTGATTAAACTGTAATAGGCCACAGCATTCTTAAAATAAGCCGAATCCCCTAAGTTAAGTTTGTATCCCGGCTGGACAACAAGCATATATGGGTCATTAGAATCATTACTCCATTCATCAAGCAACCAGGCGCAACCGGTTAAGAAAAGCTCCGCGTTTTCCATTTTTTTACTAAAATGAATAGCGCCGCCCTCAGGCATGATATCGCCGTCCCACAGAAGATCAGACGGTCTCCATAATGGATTGCTCATTTTTCCACCCGTAAGCGTTACCCCTTCAAACGGCTTGTATGATACATAAGCATAGTCCAGTCTGATATCAGGTGTATCAAAACCATTGTCCATTGTCTGGTTGGTTGAACGGGGATCATCTGAGCCGGTTGCAAGCCCGAACCCCACATCAATCTTATCGGTCACCTGTGTGACAAATCCCAGGCGCAGTCTGTAGCGGGAACGGTTACGGTCTACTTTTCCATCATTAACAGCACTCGTATGACGGTCTTCATTTTGATAACGCAGCCTGAGATCGCCTTTCAATTTGGTTCTTTCCACCCAACCCGGAAAATTCAACGTAAGGGACCCCTCATTTTTTAAAGATGCCTTAGTTTCCTCAACAATAGTTTCGCGTTCTTTTTTTGCTTCTTCCTTGACTTCCTTCAGAATTTCTCTGGCATCACCCGAATTGATGACCCCCTTCTGGACCAACTTTTCAACCAGAATATCCATTTCTCCGGCGAAAGCTCCATTTACCCAAAAACCTGTCACTAAAAACACAATTGCAACAACTAAACTTCTTTTTTTCATACATTCCTCCTCTTTAAGGTTTATAAAACAATAACTTGTTAGCTATAAACTAGCTTCCTATTGTTAATAGAAAAAGAAGATTATGTTAATTTTGAGTTAATTTTTAGAATAAATTTAAAGAGGTTTTTAGAGGATAAAATATATGCTGGAGGCAATTTTGACGAAAAACATTAGAACCTAAAGTCGTCTTATGAACTAGGTTTTTCTTTTTGGAAAAGACTTTTAAGTTTAATTGAACCGTAGAAATGAAAAGGAAAGAAAGAGTTATAAAAATTTCAAGAAGCTGGGAGGGTAATCTTAAAACAGGTACCTTTACCTAAGGTACTGTCGACATCAATTGTACCTTTATGAAGAAGGACTATATGTTTTACTATCGATAATCCAAGGCCTGTCCCGCCAACCCTCCTGGAGCGGGATTTATCTACTACATAGAATCGCTCGAAAATTTTTGTGAGATGTTCTTTATCAATACCAATACCAGAATCCTGAAAAAGTATTTCAAGGGAACCTTCAAGATATAAAAGTCTTATATTGATAGTACCTTTTTCAGTATACTTAATAGCATTGTCAATCAGATTAATAAATATCTGTTCAATCTTGAACGGATCTACCATTAGGGGATAAGGTTTTCCTTCAAATGACAGGTCAAAAGAAATGTTGTTATCACTAAGCTTTTCCTTAAAAATACTTATTACCTGTTCGGCAAGTTCAAGCATATTAGTGCTTTGAATTTCAGCAACCTGGCCCTCCTCGATAGCAGAAAGTGTGGTCAAATCTTTGACGATATTAATGAGCCGGTCAGTATGCCGCTGGATAATCTCAAGATAATGAACATAGTTTGAATTCGTGTTTCCATCCTTCATGGTTTCAACAAAACCTTTTATAGCAGTAAGGGGTGTTCTTAGTTCATGAGAAACATTAATAACAAAATCCTTTTTCATGCGCTCAATATTTTTAAGTTCTGAAATTTCAAGAAAGGTTATCAAGATCTCATCTGTGGCTTTTATAAAACTGAAACTACATAAAAATGTTTTTTCCTTATAGAGTATCTCCTGAAGGGAAGTATTCTTTTCATGCCGTGCTTTTTCAATCATATCTCCCAGCTTCTGCTCACGAATAACTTCCCAGTAAAGTTTTTTTTCAACATTCTCCATTCTTGTAATTTTCTTCAATGATTCATTAGCAACACAGATTCTATTTTCTTTATCAATTAGCAGAAGACCTTCATTCATTGAAGAAATAATATTATAGAGTTCCTCTTTCTGAATGGAAACCTCATCAAAAAGTGAACGAATTTTTTCCGTCATTACATTAAAACAGTCTCCCAATTCCTTAAACTCATCATTATTTTTTAAAAACACCCTTGTCTCAAAATTGCCCGAGGCCACACTCGTGGAAGCCGCACTTAATTTACGTATCGGTCCCGTAAGTCGCCTTGCAACTATATAGGCTATTAGGAGAGCTATAAAAGCAAAAATGAAAGTGATTTGGATAAAACTTTTTTTCAGGTCATTTAATATCAAGTTAATATCACTTACAAAAAGACTCACCCTAACGACTGTTTTCACCTCATTGTTTCTATAAAAAGGCAGAGCAACATAGAGCATAGGCTCATTAATGGTTGTACTATAGCGAAGTGATGATGCCACATTCCCCAGCAGAGCCTGGATAACTTCTGAACGCAGTTTATGATTTTCCATCTTTAATGGGTCTTTCTCAGAATCAGCAAGAACGATGCCGTCAAAATCAATAATTGTGATACGGGTATTTATCTCCTCCCCTAGGCGCTTTGTAAGTCTGTCAAGCTCCCTGTTTTTATCTTTTGAAAGTGAAGGTTCAATTACAGGAAAAAGAGTTTTGCCAATTTTTGTCAAATCAGAAACCAAGGTCTGTAGGTGATAATGCCTTATAGTGCGGAAAGAAAAAAAGAATATTGTAAGTGAAAGAAGAACAATGATAAGAAAATATCCGCAGACAATTTTTAAAAAAATAGATTTTTTCATTCTTCCAGCTTGTACCCCACTCCTCTGATGTTTTTTATTAAACTGGATGCCTCGCCCAGTTTTTCTCGAAGATGTCTTATGTGAACATCTACAGTTCGGTCAATGACAGCCTTATCTTCACCCCACAGATGATCAAGAATCCTATCTCTTGTAAAAACCCAGCTTTTTTTGGATGAGAGCAACTCAAGAATTTTAAATTCTGTAACAGTTAAATTAATCTTTTTACCGGCAGAAACAACTTCGAACTTTTCAGGATCAAGGATAATATCTTTTCCTATTGTAATCCTTTTTGATGAATCCACTGAAAGCTGTCTTCGCAACACAGCCTTAACTCTTGCCACCAGTTCCTTAGGTGAAAAGGGCTTAGTTACATAATCATCGGCTCCCAGTTCAAGACCAAGAACCTTGTCAGTTTCTTCACTTCTAGCGGTCAGCATGATTATAGGAAGTGCTGAACTTGAAGGATTGGCTCTTATTTTTTTACATATCTCTATTCCATCCATATCAGGCAACATTAAATCAAGGATCAGAAGAGAGGGAGTGCGTTTTTCTAAATAAGAAAAGAAATCTTTACCATTATCAAAACACTTGGTAACAAAACCATTTTTCCCAAGATTTATTGAAATAAGTTCACTTATATCCGGTTCGTCTTCAACAATAGTAATCAGGTATTTCATAATTGTCTCTAATGGTTAAATTATAACGTATTAATTCTAACACTACGATATTAATTCATATTTATATAGTATATTCTGATAATAACATTTTAAATCCAAAAACATTATCAAATAAAATTATTAATTCTGTGTTAAGAAAACATTAATTTTAGGTTATGAATTCTTTAGATTAATCTTGGACTTTTCAGTAAATATTAATTTTTCAACTGTTATATTATTAATAATGCCATGGCAATTAAAAAAGTGATTTATATTGAAATCCTTTCGTATATAAACAAGGTAAGATCAAAAATATGGTTTTTCTCCGGCATTTTAAAATCCCATATAACCAAAGAGACTGTCGAAAAACACCAAAATCTATTTTTTTGAGTTTTTGACTAACTGATATTTCATTAATTAATTTTATGAAAATTGGTAAAATAGACTTATTCGACGGTCTCTAGAGTAATGTTGATAGTACTTTAGGCAGCATTTAGAAGTAGTTTTAAGATAAACATGACTAGCTGATTTTTAGACGTTTTTTATGAATCAGAAAAACACACCAATCCTGTAATTAACCAAGCCTTAACATTTCCTTTGTTTTTTCTTAACTCTTGTGTAATATCCTAAATATAAAGAAAAAATTTATAGCTTAATCAGATCATACGCAAAGGTGCAATTATGTCTAAACTTATTAAACTTTTGATTGTAGTGGTTATCGGCGGACTTATACTGATCATTGCTTTTAATAACTCTGATCGGGCTGACACGATCCGCATTAACGGCTCCACCACAATTGCGCCGTTTATGCGCAAGGCAGTTTCGGAATATCAGAAAAACAGAGATATAGAGATCATCATTTCAGAATCCGGCTCCATCAGCGGGATTGATTCCCTGATCTCAGGTTCCTGCGACATTGCCATGTCATCCAATCAAATTATTCCTGAACAGCTGGAGAAGGCTGAAAAAGCGGGCGTTTCTGTAAAATCTTATTTACTGGGCTACGATATTATTACGCCTATTGTGCATCCGGATAATCCGGTTTCCACTATTTCACTTGAGCAGTTAGCAGATGTTTACGCAGGAAAGATACGGAACTGGTCAGAACTAGGGGGTAAGGATACTGTTATAGGAACGGTTAGCCGTAAAAAAAATTCAGGAACATATTGCAGCTTTTGCCGTATTTTTTCGCCGGTCGAAACGGAGTTAAGTGTGAACCTGGATTCAAACAGTTCAGTTCTGGCCTATATTGCGGAAAATGCTAATGCCATCGGGTATATCAGTAAAAGCTATCTAAATCCCGAAGTAAAAGTTTTGGCTGTGGATGGACTGACTATAAAGGACGAAGAAAAACTTATCAAAAATCACCCCATAAAAAGACCGCTCTATCTGTATGCGAATGAGAAGAAATTAAACAATAGCCTTAAAGCTTTCATTATTTTTATTCTCATGAACGAAAAAAGCAAATCGCTTTTCAGAGAAAACGGTTTTTTCCCTGTTCACAAGTTGGAGGTTTTGTAAGGTGAGCAAAGAGTAAAATTACTAACTTTAATAGTAATTTTTGATATTTACATAATCATCAGTATCTATAACAAAACCCAAAGTCACAATAACGTGCCATCTGCTTGACTGAAATTTTTCAAAAATCTATTTAATATATGTTCCGATTAACTGAATAAATTCACAATATAAGCCCTCCAAATAAATATATTCAAAATTACTTATGATTATGGTAACAGTTTAAGAAGTGAAATATTTGAAGGAATTTATCGCCTATGTGGACTTTTGAAGAGTGTTTAAATATCAAAGATATCTGGAGTAATATTGATACATGATTTTATTTTTAATATCGTTTTCCAAAAAAACATTATTCATCATAACGAGGAGAAAGCATGAATAAACCTTACCAAAGATTAATTATCACTTGTCTGTTAATTAGTCCCCGATGGCCACTTGAAAATCCCCCACCTGTGGCCGGGTCAAAATCCCCCAC
>CAYLYF010000107.1:0-13075 GCA_964387595.1 uncultured Thermodesulfobacteriota bacterium
GATCTTTTCCCCACTGTCACTTAAGCACTTTATATTTTTGGACAGGCTCTATCTAAAGACAAGCGGACTTTAAACAGCTTACCGGAAAAGAGCGCTTGAGACTCACCCTGACCGTGCCCTGGCTCTTGGCAAACCTGCCGGTATGATGAATGAAAAATTTAAAGAAGTAAAAAAAGCAAATGACATCCCCCACTCTTTTATAGAAGAAGGTAATCAAAAGATCATAATAAAAGAGACAACCTGTAACAGGCAGAAAAACAGAAAGAAAAAGAACTGCCCCCCCGAAAACAACAAGAAACCTGTAAAAAAAGCCGGACGGACCATTTTTATACCGGAAAACACCAAACCGCGAACTTCTGATCGGTCAGTACCTCTATTATTCAGGAATAAAGGCTAACACTGCTTCCTGAGTTAAGTTTTACTTAATATCATTTCCTTTAACCTGCCCAAGGTCACCGGGATCCACCTGTCATTCTTAACTTTTTAAGATTGCGATACACCCTACTGATTCATTTATAAATTTGCTGAAGACAGCTTAATTTGTTATATACCTTTCATACCCTAACAAAGGAGCTTTCTAAATGGAGACATCCCCTAAAAAAACTAAAATTATCGCGACCATCGGCCCTTCGAGTGAAAGTCCAAAAATGCTTGAAGCTCTTTTTAAGGCTGGCGTTGATGTCTGCCGGTTAAATTTTTCATTCGGCAATCATGATGAACACCTTAAAATGATCAAGGCCATAAGAAAAGCAAGCAAAAAAGTTGAAAAACCAATAGCCATCCTCCAGGACCTCCAGGGCCCAAAGATCAGAGTCGGAAAACTCAACAGTCCCGTAACCGTCAGGAAAAACGACATGATTATACTCAGCGGACACAGCAGACATGTTAAAAAAAATATACTGCCCACAACATACGCCAAAATAGCAAATGACACCGAAACCGGAAAAACCATCCTTCTGGCAGACGGAACAATATCTTTAAAAGTCACACAAACAAACCGGAAAAACCGTGAGGTTCGCTGCCGGGTAACAAACGGCGGAACCATATTAACCGGAAAGGGCATCAACCTTCCTTATACAAACATTTCCCTTCCTTCTTTGACTGCAAAGGATAAAAAAGACGCTATTTTCGGTTCACAGGCAGGCGTTGATTATATTGCCCTGTCCTTTGTCCGTTCTGCAAAAGATATTATTAATTTAAAAAAATTACTAAAAAAGAATGCCGAAGAAATCCCTATAATTGCAAAAATTGAAAAACCTGAAGCACTTGATAATATAGAAGAGATAATCGATGCGGCCGACGGTGTAATGGTTGCGCGCGGAGACCTTGCGGTTGAGATCTCAATTGCGCATGTACCTGTTGCACAAAAAAGTATAATAGCCCTTGCAAACAAAAAAGGGAAAATCACCATAACCGCTACCCAGATGCTTGAATCCATGATAGAAAACCCTGTCCCCACAAGAGCAGAAGCAAGTGATGTGGCAAACGCTATACTTGACGGAACAGACGCGATAATGCTTTCCGGAGAAACAGCCACCGGCAAATACCCTGAAAAGGTGATAAAGATCATGAGCCAAATAGCTGAAGAGATAGAATCATCACAAATCGCTCCAAAAGGGATGCGGGAGGTACTTGACCTGCCTGAAGACGATGCCATCAGAAATGCCATCTGCGCGGCAGCTTCCTACCTGTCATACATTACAAAGGAAAAAGGTTTTGTTGTTTTTTCATCCTCAGGCATGACCGTAAGAATTCTTTCAAAGTTCAGGCCCCAGACAAATATTTATGCTGCATCAAACAACGAAAAGTTCTGCAGCAGAATGGCACTGCTTCATAATGTTTACCCTGTCCTGGTAGGAGGAAACAATCTTAAAAATGCCGCAAGTTCTGTAAACGCTTTAAAAAAAGAGCTCCTAAAAAAAAGACTGGTTAAGAAGGGTGAAAAAATAATCATCCTTACAGGAGGGCATTACGAAACACCGTGGCACACAGATACCATTAAGGTAAGAACTATCTGACATACAACTTTTTTATTAAAATTCAAAATCACATTTTTCAGGCAGATCAAGATCTTTTGAGGTCTGAAAAACATACTCTTTCCCGCAAACTGACACACAAACTTTCCGGCCATCTCCTTTTAAAGTAATTTCATCACCCGGCAGCCTGCTTTTTAAAACATTCATAAGACAAAGAGCCTTTTCAAGGCCGTCGCCCCTGTTATAGTTCCATACCTCATCCGGCTGTGCCAACCGTGAGGAATCATAAATAGATTCATTTTTCATCATCCATAGCTTTTCCGCTATATTTTCCAGATCAAGACCTTTTGCCCCTGCTATACTTACCGGATTTCGTTCCATCGCGGCTTTTAAAAAAGGTTTCCAGGGAGATCTTTTCATATCACGATAAGCCGTAAAAGCCAGGTCTGCGATCTGACTTTTTTCTCTCATTGATTCAAGATATTCAATGATCTCTTCCCGTTTTGAAAAACCATCAAGGATCAGGGGCTCCCGGTCCACCCATTTTTTACCGGCATCAGGCAGGTCCGGTGTGATCCTGCAGAATTCTTTTAAATCTTCGATGACATTTTCAACATTATAACAACAGCTTTTTAAATGTGATTTCAGATTCTCAATATCGCCGGTCGAATCCAGAGACACCCCGCCTTTTTTAAAAAACGATTCTATCTCATCCAAAACAATTCTCCCCTGAATCGGGGAAGGGTAAAACTCATCCTCATCGATCTCATGGAGCAATTTTTGCTGTGTATCGTCTCCGATACGAAGTTTACTGCTATGCTCGTAATGAAATACTTTTTCAGCCTCAATAAATCTCGGTTTTCCGCAGCACCGGTGTGCAATCTGAAAACATTTTTGTATTTTGCTGTTTTGCCTTAAAAAATTTGCCAGGATCTCAAAATTTATATCTGTCGTCAGATACTGCCTGAGTTTTTGTGAAAAGTGACGGTAGGAATCCGGAGACATGGTGGCCTCTTCATACATGGTATGAACATAACCCGTATGATTGACCACAATGGTTACCTTCTCATTCTGAATAGCGCGCCGGGCCTTATCAGACATCTCCGTACCATTAAACCACATATTTTTAGTAACAATACGTCTGTTATTGGTGACAATCCCGTCTTTTACGTCAATAAAGTTCTGTGAATGAAGAGGCGTTGCAAGCATATATATGCTGCTAAAAGGGATTTCAGCAATCACGAAAAGAAGGCTCGAATAAAGCGCTGCCAGAGATACACACTCACCGGCGCCGGCGGGATACCCTTCCTTATATTTGAAAGCCTCCATTGCTTCCACGGTTTCTGTCTTCCAGTAGGGAATGATGTCCGAGTCATATTTATCCAGGCCAAAATGTTTTCTTATATCCATGTCAAAATAGTATTTATCACCTTCGTATCCAAAAAGAGCATTGCTTCGCGAAAGAACACTTTCATCAATAAAAGAGGAAAAACGCTTCAGTTCCTTTTTCTTATCTGTAAGTCCCCAGGTATCAAGGTCCAGGTTGAATGAAAAACGATCCATAATAAACTGCTTGGTGCGATGAAGTCTCCTGTACGGATTCATTTTTTCCAGATTTTTGAACCAGGGATCATTTTTCCACTGCCACACAACAGGGGACATTATATTTGCAAGCACAAGAGAGAACATAAGCTCTGGAAAAATAAAGACCTCCATATCGGAAAGCGTAACTGCAGAAGAATATTTTTCAACTGATTCGGGATTATCAGCAAGATACATTTTAACCTCTTGAAATTTCCAGTTTAAATCTTATTATTCATATAACAGAACCCGTTCCGACACAAACGGAGAAATGGGCTTTTACGATGGCATGAATGTTATACCAATATAAAACAGGGAACATCTGAAAAAATAAATTTTAAAGATAAATAAAACATTTATCACGTCAGATTACACATAAACTTTTCCACGTCAAGTCTTAACTCGTAGATATCTCCCCTTAGCGAAAGAAGCTCTAAGTCTGAACAGCCAAGTGCCATCATTTAGGCCTGTGCCAGATCATGTTTTGTCTCTTCATTAAACTCTTCAGTTGAAAGCGTAGCAACAAAATTCCCCGTACATATCATCCGCTTGAAAGCACCGGAGGGATCTCCTGCTTCAATTCTATCCAGATCACTCCGTCTATGGAATTCACAGGCATCCCGGACCTTTTCAGGAAGCCATCAGTGATCACACAAAAGCGATCCAAAGTGAGTGTCCTTGGCAAAGCAGGAAGGCTGCAGTGCTGGCGAAGAAATGTTTTTGGATCTATTCCTATGGGAGGAAGGCTGCTCATTTTTATCTTTATGATTTATTCATATGTTTATATTTAAAAAAACATGTAATAATATATAATAATGTGTTTTTAGTGTCAATTTAAAAGAGTTTTTCCGGGTCTAAACACGGATGCAGGACTGCGCACCAGCATCAGATGCATCCCTGACTTGAAGCTGTTCCGTCTTAACCCTTTTTATTGGCGTGAGAGATCAGCGGTTTCCGGCCTTTTTCTTTAAAGCTGACAACAATTTTCTCTGCTTTATCAAAGGGAACGGTTATAAAAGAAAAATTGTCCATTACCTGTATATCACTGATTTCCCGATTCTTAATCTTGACTTTGCTTATAATAAGATCAACCAGTTTTTTGGGATTAAGCTTGTCTTTTTTACCCAGTGCGACAAAAAGTCTGGTTTTACCCTGCTGATCAAGCTGTCTTCCTCTTGAACCCACCTCTTTTATTTCACCATAGGCATCAGGATTGAGTTCTTCTTCGAAACAATAGTTAAGGGTCGCCGCTAATATTTCTGTCGGGTCACCGTCTCCAAGTAATTGCTTAGCCCAGTTATAGTAATCCGTGTTGATTTCATCTTCAAGAATAGCATTCAAGTCATCGTATATCTTTTTCTTTTTCGCATTAATAATATCTTTCACCCGGGGTACTTTTGATTTCTTTATATCAGACTTTGCAAACCGCTGGATGAACATCAGCTGCTTATACTCACTGGGGGTAATAAAGGTAATGGCCGTGCCCTCTTTCCCGGCTCTTCCGGTACGTCCTATTCGATGGACATAAGATTCCGGGTCCTGAGGCAGTGAATAGTTGATCACGTGGGTAAGATCATTAACATCAATTCCGCGTGCGGCAACATCTGTTGCTATCAAAATATTAACCCGTTGTTTCCTGAATTTATTCAGCGTTCTTTCTCTTTGTGCCTGTGAAATATCTCCATGAATCGCTTCCGCGTCATACCCTCTATCCACTAAATGACTTGCAACAGCATCGACATCCATTTTTGTTCTGCAGAAAACCAGACCGTAAAAATCATCTTTTATATCGATTATCCTGCATAGCGCCTCAAATTTATCAGAAGCTTTTACCTCAAAATATATTTGCTCTGTCAAACTGGTTGTCAGCTGCTCCTTCACTTTAAGAAGCTCATACCCGTCCATATATTTACGGGCAAGATCCGTTATCCTTTTTGGCATGGTTGCGGAAAACAACAGCGTCCTTTTATCAGGATTGGTATGCTTCATTATTTCTTCCATATCTTCAATGAAGCCCATATTCAGCATTTCGTCGGCCTCATCCAGTATCAGGTGTTCGATGTCTCCGATCTTTAGTGTTTTCCGGTTAAGATGATCGATTACCCTGCCCGGCGTCCCGACAACAATATGCACCCCTCTTTTCAGCCGGCGCAACTGCTCATCAATAGATTGGCCGCCATAGATGGGTACTATCTTCAGATTCTTCTTTCCTTTAAGCGAATTAATTTCTTCGGCTACCTGAACAGCCAGCTCCCGGGTAGGCGCCAAAATCAGCGCCTGAACGGTCTTGGAATCCGTCTGAATCATTTCTATCAGAGGCAGTCCAAATGCAGCCGTTTTGCCTGTACCGGTTTGGGCCTGGGCAATGATATTGGTATCATCTCTCAGCATTACAGGTATCGTCATGGCCTGGATTGCGGTGGGTTCTTCAAACCCCTTCTTATTAATTGCGTCCAGAACTTTATCTGAAAGTCCAAGGTCATTAAATGTCTTTTTATTTTCCATCGTTTTCTCTTTCTAATTATTATTCATTTGTTCAATTGAACCTTACAAACATAGCCTATTCTCTGTAAAATAGACACTCTAAACATCGTTCAGGGATAACCCCGCTTCATTCTTCACGCCGCGTCCGAATACCCAAGGTACTAAAACCGGATCCACACAGCAGCCCAACAAAACCCTTAATCCGTATTTAATAAGTTTACCACCAATTCTGTGTTTTTGCGAATCAGGCATTACTGCCAGAGGAGCAGGGACTGAAATAACCAGCGCTTATTTCAAACACTGGAAATACGTTGCAGATAAGAGTGTTCAGCCGGAGTTGATCTGTTATCTATTCCCGGCATATTGGGTTAATAATTTATCCAGATTATTTGCAAAAGCTTTCCGGTCTCCCTGGTTTAGCGCCGGCGGACCGCCGGTATCTATTCCGCTGGCCCGCAGCGTATCCATAAAATCTCTGACACTTAAACGGGCCTTAATATTATCCTCTGAATACAACTCTCCGCGGGGATTGAGGGCATGCCCCCCTTTTTCAATTACCTTTGCAGCCAGGGGAATATCACTGGTGATGACAAGATCACCCGGGATAACCCTTTTAACTATTTCATTATCAGCAGCATCAAAACCGGATGCTGCTTGAATAAATTTAATACAATGCAACCGGGGGATACGAACAGGCTGATTAGCGACAAGCGTGAGCTGCAGCCCGGTACGTTCTGCCGCTCTGAACAGGATATCTTTGATCACCACAGGACAGGCATCTGCATCAACCCATATTTTCATTTCAACTCTCTTCTGTTAAACCCATTAAACATATCCTGCCTTTTGTCAACCTCCAGACATTAAAGTCTCAACAGGGATAACATTTTTAATTGAACATTTTCGGCAACAAGTCCGTGGATTCGGTATCCCGTTAAAACGGAATAAAGGAAAAACACAAAACCGCAAAAATACGCGTTGAGAGGAAATATTTCTTAAATCAGGATAGTTTTACCTATTGATAGAAGGAAGATTTTATATTTTAAACTATTTTAACATAAATTTATTATTAACTGTATTTATATTTTACAACAAGATAAACATAAAAACAACACAGACTCCGACAGATCCTTTAAACTTTCACGATACATGCTTCCTGTCAAAAATTCCTTGACGGCTTGATCACTTTTTAAACATGGTGAAGAGTTTAAAGTTTTGGTATGATAAAACACAATAATGTATTAGCTTTTACCTCCCTGCTTTTCTCTGCGTGCTCTGTGTCTCGCCTGTCCCGAGCTTGTCGCGGGGAGCGAAGCAGGCGGTGAAAACTGCTTTTTCACCCGGGGTTTGTGAAAGTGCAGACCTGACAAAAAACGCGGATCTATAAATGACAAAAATCACCAAAGACAAAAAACCCGAAATAATGTCCCCGGCAGGGAACTGGATCAGCCTGCGGGCTGCCCTTGATGCTGGCTGCGATGCAGTGTACTTCGGCATAAAAGGCATAAACATGCGCGCCGGCGCAGACAATTTTTCAGCATCTGAAATGAATAGAATTACCAGCCTGTGTCATAAGAACAGCACAAAAGCATACCTTGCACTAAACACGGTAATCTATGAAAAGGATATCCCAAAGACCATAAAGATAATTGATAAAGCAAAAGAGACCGGCGTTGATGCAATCATCTGCTGGGACTTTGCCGTCATAACAGAATCCTTAAAGAAGCATGTTCCCGTATATTTATCCACCCAGATGTCCGTATCAAACTCAAGCGGCATTCTATATTTTTATAATAACTTCGGCATTAAAAGATTTGTGCTGGCAAGAGAATGCTCTTTAAAAGACATCAATCAAATAAGAAAAAACCTTCGAACGGTTCTTGGCCGTAAAGCGGACGAAATCGAAATAGAAGTCTTTATCCACGGCGCCATGTGCGTATCTGTCAGCGGAAGATGTTTTCTGTCCCAGTTCCAGTTTGGTAAATCTGCCAACACCGGAGAATGCATTCAGCCCTGCAGGCGCGAATATCTTGTGACTGACATGGAAGAAAAGCACAGTTTTACTGTTGGCTCCAATTATATATTAAGCCCGAAAGACCTGTGTACCATCCCTTTTATCGAAAAACTGATAGAAGCAGGAATCTCAAGCTTTAAAATAGAAGGAAGGAACAGAAGCCCTGAATATGTCGCTTCCGTAACGGCTGCATACAGAACGGCCGTTGATTTCTATTTTGAGAACAAGGGGAAAAAAGGCTTTAAAAAGGATCTTGAAAACCTGAAACAGGATCTTTTAAAAGAATTAAACAAAGTATATAACCGGGGCTTTTCATCCGGCTTTTTCCTGGGGAAACCCATAAATAAATGGACCGAACGACACGGTAATCTGGCAACCACAAGAAAAGAGTATTCCGGTTTTGTGATAAAATATTACCGGAAAGCCGGGGTTGCGGAAGTAAGGATCGAAAGCAATGAGTTTAGGGAAGGCGATGAAATAATGTTCCAGGGCAAAACCACCGGAAGCTTTTCACAAATAGCCGGGTCACTGGAAATCGAACATAAAAAGATCAGCCATGCAAAAAAGGGCTCCATCCTTGCCGTTAAAACAGACAGACCGGTGCGGACAAAAGATAAACTTTATGTGATCAAAAAAGTTAACCTTCCTGTTGCTTAGATTTAAGGGGCAAAGTGAACCATACCCATCACATCCGCTGTGATTCCCAGCTCCTGAATGACTTTGAATGACATGTCCTTGAGCATATAAAATTCCTTAATTTGAGCACGGACAGCATACATCAGATTTGCATCTTCTTTTGAATATAGCGCTTCTACTCTCTCAGCGGCAATTTTCAGATAAACGTTCAACCCTGTTAACACTACTTCCTGAACAAAAGCAGCCTGTTCTCCACTTATTTCAAGCCTCATTCCAATCCCTGCATTGAGTGCATCATCCCAGTGATCCATTTTATAGATACCCTCAACCCTTTTTCTTAAAGCTTCATAGTTTCCACCGTATTTTGAGGCAACGTTTCTGATTTCGCTGTGAAAAAAAGCCAAATCATCCCTATCGGCGGCAACAGGCGCCACATCCAGGAAGCCATAAAACCTATCCTCCTGTGCAACCCTGTTCTCCAGATTGAACAGAAGAATTGGGATCTTCGGATTTGCGGGATATGTTTTGATCTGAAAGATATCAAACCGGGTATCTTCTCCTGTTACAGGATTTTTGGTGTTGAGACGGATTCGGGCGGTCGCTGCTTTTTCCATGACATTACCCTTTACTACACATACATCAAGCCTTCCACTCGGAATTTCAAAACTTTTTTCATCTATCTGCCGTGTTTTATTTAGCTGCTTAAATCCCTCCAGGGCGGTTTCGTTAAGTTTGCTGTAATATGTTCCCATCTCCATAATAACCAACTTTTTGTTTTAGCATGTTATGGATTTACCAGCCTGAAGATGTTTCTTTTTTTCAGGCGGGTTCTTTAAACCCCAGCTCCCGCCTGATCTCTTTATATTTTTCAGAAAAGCCCTGATCTTCATTCCTGACTGCAAATGATTCTGTTATATTTTGACCGTTTGCTCCCTTTAAAAATCTGAAAAGCGAAATAAGAGGCGGCTTTGTCTGTCTTGGAATCACATTAACTCGTAAGTCACAGTTAAAACCATATTTTTCTGCTGCATCAAAAACTCTTTCGGCATACTGGTAGGGATAAACAGTGGTAAAAAAACCTCCGCTTTCAAGATGATATGACGCTGACTTGAAATAATCAAAAATAGTCCCGTTCATTTCAAACCTTACGCCTGCCTTGTCACTGTTGGGGCTGACCGGCCCCTCATCCTTTTTGTAGTAAGGCGGAGAGGATGTCACCGCAGGAAACTTTTCTTCAAGAAACTTTTCTCTGATATCCCCCCGGATCAATTTAAAACGGGGCAAAAGACCGTTCGCCTCAAGAGACGCCTGGCCCAGCAGCAACCGATCCCTGCTTATTTCAATACCCACCCCCCTTGCTTCGCAAAAGGCCCACAAAAATATCATGGGAACAGAACAAAGACCCGACCCAAGGTCAAGAAAAGTGTTAACCGGAGCCACAGACGTCTTTGCACTCTTTACCGCAAGCCATGCAGCAAGCATATCATCTGTGGAATACCGCTGCCCTTCTTCAGGCTGATATATTATATAATCGCCAGAAAGCGTATCGATTCTTGCACCCGGAATAGTTTCAGATACTTCAGACACCCACCCCCCCTATTTTAAACCCGTTAAAAAAACAGCTCCAGACCGATTTATAATGATCCAGAGCCTTGCTGTCTATCTTTTATTCGTCTTCAGTCATGGTTTCCAAAACCTTTACAGTTGCATCAATAAAGGGTTTTACATATTTACTCTCTATCTTAAAGTCCTTTCATATTAAGGAAATAATATCCGTATATCCAAGAACAGATAAACTAAAAAACAGACAAGATTAATACCAAACCTACAGTTTACCTTATTTTTTTATAACTAAGTAAAATCAGCACTTTAGAAACAAGAAGCTGTGATTTAAAAAACATAAAATCACAATATGTCCTGTTTCACAAGACAAATCTTAAACCCCGGGATTTTACCTTGTGAAACTTCGACGGATCTAATAATTTTGCGAACTGTTTTTGGCACAAAAAAATGGCCTGCCCCGAAAAGTTTTTTTCTTACAAGCCTGATTCTTTCTCTTCAGGTTCTATAAGCCGCTTATAATATGCCAGAAGCAGACATGTCATGGGAAGGGCAATAATAAGACCAAACACACCCATAAGCTTTCCCCATACAGATACCGACAGAAGAATTATCGCGGGAGAAAGGCCTGTAACCTTTCCCATTATTCTTGGCGTTAAGAATGAATCCTGAATGGTCTGCACCACAGCAAACACCAGCAGCGTCAGTCCAACAGTAGTGAACAGCCCGCTTCCTGTCTCAACAGCCTGAACAACTGCCAACAGACACGCGGGTATTATTGCAACGATCTGAAGATAGGGCACCATATTTAATACACCCACTAAAAACCCCATAAAAAGGGCCATGGGCAACCCCGTTATCATAAAACCCAAAGAAAAAAGAATCCCCACCGAAGCCGCCACCAGGGCCTGGGCCCGAAAATGTCTGCTCATTCCAGTATCAAAATCAAAAACAAACTTTTCAACACCGGAATGCCACTTTGAAGGCACCAGAGACTTCCACCCTTCCCTGGCATTCTGATAATCAATTAATAAAAAAACAAGATAAAGAAAGACAACAAAAATCCCCATAAATGCAAAAATAAGGCTTGCTGCTCCCTGAAACATTTTCCAGAGTCCCGGCAAAATCTTTTTGCCTGCAGCCTGAAGAAGCATCCATACATCTTCCCGGCCCAATATCTCACGGACACGACCCATCTCTTCACCTTTGGCCATGGATCTCACGCTTTCCCAAAGACCGGCGGGAACATAGTTTAGAGCCCGTTTTGACAATTCCTTGTCTTCCGCAACCCGGACGATCAGTTTTGACATATGAAAGACTTCTTTTTTAATAACCGGCACAGTTACAAAGCCGGCAAGGAAAAGAAGGCCGGACACCAGGCCCAGCGCGGTAAGCACAGAAACGATCCTGTGTTTTATTTTGTTCTGTATCACATTTACAAGCGGATTAAGAAGATACGCCAGCAGAAAAGCCATGGCAAAAGGAATGAGCACATCGGAAAGATATCTCATAAGCCAGAGAATAACAGCAAAGATAAGAACTGAAACAAAAATACGGAATATCCTGTCAAAGGTATACGGTTTGCTGTCCAGGGACATAACATCTCCTTTTTTAATCTTTGATGATCTTCAAAGTTGATGACATTAATCCTAACGCAGCAAGCTGCGGGGAAATCAGGGTAATGATCTTATTAATTTTACTTTACCTGCTGCAGAGACTCCAAACTAAATAGCTTGTACTGACGGCACAGTCCCGATCAACAATTATATTTTAAAAGTATAGGACGAAAAAGATAACAGTGTCAATGCAAAACGGCTTTTGTTCCAGGCCTTGAATATTCGCAGCAGATTCTGATCTTATGATATTTACTTCCCGTAAACATCGTCATATATTACATACTAAAATAGTGAACAGCTACAATCCTAATCCGTTTTAACAGCAGAGCATATGTGTTTTATGCTTCAGATAGACACCGGACTAACGGTTCTAAGCGCTGCAGGGATTAGTGGCAATATTGCGATAATATTTTTTGGATGTGTACTCGGCTATATTCGTGATTTAAACATTAAAAGACGGGAAGAACTGACACGGCTTAAACGGGCGGAAAACAAGCTGAAAGAGTATCGTGACAAACTTGAATCAATGGTTAAAGAGAAAACAGCCGAGCTGTCAGAAAACGTCGTACAGCTTGAGATACAGGAACAGGAACGTATTCGTCTTACAAAAGCCATAGAGCCGGCCATGCCATGCGTGAGAAAGGTGGTACTCTTGAAGTTATATTGGAGGGGGAAGTCCGGATTGAAAATGAAAGGCTGGATAAACATCTTTCTTTAAATTCCGGTTCATATTTGAGATTGACAGTCAGTGATACAGGATATGGGATTGAAAAAAATAATTTAGAACGGATATTTGAACCGTATTTTACAACCAAGACACTTGGAGAGGGAACTGGGCTTGGTTTGGCCGTTGTGCATGGAATTATTAAAGACGATGGAGGAGACATTACTGTTTATAGCAATGTTGGGAAAGGCACCACGTTTCAAGTTTTTCTGCCCCTCATTAGTATAAAAGAAAAAATAGTTGATAATACAAAAAATACTACTTTGCCGACCGGGAACGAAAGAATTTTATTTGTAGATGATGAAGTGCATCTGTGTAAAATCAGCAAGCAAATACTTGAACGACGGGGTTATACTGTCGACATTCAAACAAGCCCTGAAGAAGCAATTAGCCAATTCAAGCAGGCAGCAGAGTTATATGATTTGGTTATCATAGATAGAGCCTGTCCCAATTTTGCTTATTTCAAGTTTTAATGGACAGACAGGCA
>CAYLYF010000108.1:0-12598 GCA_964387595.1 uncultured Thermodesulfobacteriota bacterium
GTAATAGTACAAAATTGTTGCGAAATATTAAAAGATTTATAGCTATTTATAAATTAAAAACAACTTTTAAAGGAGAAAAAATGAAAAAACTAGTGTGCTTGATCTTTGTGGCTCTTTTAGCGATGTTCTTTTCCGGCTGTGCAAACATGCAGGGAATTATGCAAAAAATAGTCGTTTGTGACGATGAATGTAAGCCTGATGCTGACAAAGACGGTGTGCCGGACTGCAGGGATGAATGTCCTGACACACCAAAAGGTGTTGCGGTCTGTGCAAAAGGATGCCCCCTGGACACGGACGGAGATGGCGTGCTTGACTATCTGGACAAAGGCCCTAACACTCCAAAAGGTGCCAAGGTAAATTCTGACGGCTGCTGGGTACTTGCCGGAGTCAATTTTGATACAGACAAGTCAATAATAAAACCTGCTTTTACAGCGAAACTTGACGAAGTAGCAGATGTTTTAAACAAAAATTCTGGGCTTAAGGTAGAAATTCAGGGCCATACAGACAATGTAGCAAGTGCAGCATATAATCAGAAACTGTCCGAAAGCCGTGCTGCGGCAGTAAAAGCTTATCTGGTTGATAAGCGAATTGCTGCTGACAGAATGATTGCTAAAGGCTTTGGCCTGACAAACCCGGCAGTACAAAATGACACAAAAGAAGGCAGAGCCCAAAACCGCAGGGTAGTGCTTAAGCCGATCAAGTAGTTCTCGTTTTTATATATTAAAAAAGGGGTTGTCGCTTTTGACAACCCCTTTTTTTGTTTTAAATATCCACCCCTTCAGCGCAACACTCATAATAATCTGCTGCTGCCTTTTTATAGCAAAAGAATACTGGAACCCACCGGTACTGCCGGATTCTTTTATGGGTTGACCGGCCCGGCAGTGATAGTACCTTTCCGACACCTCGTTTTAACTTATTCAATAATAAGGTTGCAAACCAGGCTTGTCCTGTGATATTCAGCTTCTTGTAAGAAAATCTGTCAGCTAAAAATATTTGGAATTTCGCAAATAAAGGAGAGTAAAAATGAAAAAAGGTATCAGTCTTATTCTGTTATTGTTTTGCCTGAGTGTTTCTGCGGCGATTGCACAAAACGCGCCCCGCCAAACCGATAAGGTTATCGGCATAAACTTTCCGGGCATTTCATCTGAATCACTCGCTGGACAAAAAGTTGTTCTTCCACAGGCGGCCGCCGGTAAAGTGACCCTGATCCTGATCGCCCTTAAACGCGACTCGATCCCGCAGCTTGATCCATGGCTGAAAGCGTACGATGAAACGTTTGGCAAAAATAAAGACTTTGCCTTTTATAAAATTCCCATGATGAGATCTGCTTTTGCAAAACAGATCTCCTCGATGATCAATGGGAAAATGAAAAAAGACAACCCTGAAAGACTGCATGATAATATCGTTACCTATTATGGCCCGGTCGAAACCTATATAAAAGCCCTGGGGATTGCTGATGAAGAGAAAGGCTGTGCCTTTATTCTTGACAAGAACGGCGTGGTACAGTGGCAAAGTGCTGGTTCTGCTGATGAAAATTCTATCAAGGATATGATAAGTGCCGCTAAAGGGCTTGGCAATTAAAAATTTGCTTAAAATTTAATAATAAAATTAAAAAAACTCATCCTGATATCAGGGATGGGTTTTTTTATTCAATCGTAAACAATCATCATATCTGTTCGACGATTACCCTGTTCCCCTTTGCTTTAGAAAAAGGGTGCTCCACGCAGCAAGCTGCGAAGCACATCTCGGTATGTATTTTACTAATCCGACCGGGATCCCCTCTTGACCGAGCAGAAGGAATAGGGTTTTCACTCGCCCCCTTGAATCCTTTTCAAAATATGTCGCCTAACTAAAAGCCGTCTTTTAATATTAGAATTAACCGGTTATATTTAATATTAAAAGACGGCCAATTCCTGCTTTTGCTTGACAAAACAGCCAAAGGCGTTCATAACTTGATGTATCTCAATAGAATACATCAAAGGGCCTATAATAGAAATATGATGGGAGTGTAAAAATGAAAGAAATTTCAAGAAGAACATTTAACAAAAAATCAATCCTGTTATCCTGTCTCGCGGCCCTGGCTCCGGCAAGCCCTGCCATCGCTATGTTTGACAAAGTGCAAAAGGACGCCTTTCTCGCAAGAAAGGACCTGTCCGATGCTCTCAGGTCGATGTATATGACCTATGATGCCACCTATCCCTACGACCATAAATTCAACGAAACCCTCGTGAAAGACCAGCTGAGAAATTTACAGTTCAGCGTCGAAAAAGGCATTCATGCTGAGCGGATCGACCACTACATTATGACCAATGAGCCGATCCTGAAGAGGATCAAAGCGCTGGTTGAAAAGGAAGGTTCAGAAAAAGCGCTGGTGAGCCTCTTTGATGACGAACCCTGCTCATACCAGCTGTTTGAAAATATTAAGGTAAAAGAGGGAGAGCGTTCATTTCCCTGTCCCTACAAATCAAACCTTGAGCATTGTAAAAAATGGCTGAAAACATTTACCATTGAATGGAGTGATGTTTGTAATAAGTGGTGCATTCCCATCTGGAAACGTTCTGCGGATATCATCGGCATAAAAATCGAGGTGAAAACCGGCGATACCTGCAGCGTTTGCCTGCAGAGCACCGAAGGAAAAGAAAAAGCATAAGGGCTTAACGGCCGGGCAAAAAGTATGATTCACGATATAAAAAAATTATCCAGGGAGAACATAGAATGGATTCTAATTTAAAAAACAAAACTGACAATAATGCGCAGGATGCAAATTCAAAAATAATGGACCGAAGAAATTTTGGCAGGAAAATCCTGGCGGCGGGTTTTTTATCTTCAGCCGTTCTGCTCGGACAGACAAAACAGGCCCGGGCATGGATGGATGGTACTTTCAGCCAGAGACAGGACCTTCCTGACGCGATCAGAGCCCTTAAAAAAACCTATAGCGACATAGACCCCTATCCCCATAAATTTAATGACGCCCTGGTTAAAAACCGGCTGCGAGATATTGATTTTGTTGCCGGCAAAGGCCTGGAAAAAGAAAATGTCGACCATTTTGTTTATACGCTCGGGTATTTAATTAACAAGTATTTAAAAGACGGGGTTGAAATGGGCGGAAAAGACATCGCGCTGTGGGGTATGTTCGAGCGCACCAGCTGCTCCTACCAGCTTTACGAACATATCACCATTAAGGAATTTGAACGTTCCTTCCCCTGTCCGTTTAAACCGATGCTTGAAGAACTGAAAAAAGATCCCGGAACATTAAAAATCCGATGGAAGGATGTATGTAATAAGTGGTGTATTCCTGTTTGGAACGGATTTGCCGAAAAGGCCGGTGTAAAGATCAAGGTAAAAACCGGCGAAACCTGTAATGTTAAGGTGCTTTAGCCTCTGAGAAAAACACCGTGTCCGGCCTGATCCGACCGGGACCCCCTTTTGGCCGACCTTTTGTTTTTTAACCCATGCAACGCAGCCGAGCGGTGCGTTTGGCTGTGGAAGAAGGGTCCAAACTGTCTGAGCAAAGCGAGTTTTTGGACCCACCACAGACAAATGCACAAGCGAGGGCAGTCCCGGCTAGCCGGGGCCAAAGTTGCGGGCGACCTTTCTTTTGCTTCATTTGAGTCACCTTAAAGCGCGGTGACCGCTACAGCTCTTTGGGCAAGTGAAGAGTGAAACATTCGCCAATGCGAATCAAGTAAAACAACTGTTTTTTTAAAGCAAAAGGATACTGGATGGTTACATTACATCCGCCGGTACAATAGACATTTTTCGTCTGAATATAAAAAGTCTTTCCGGTTTCCATCACCTCACTCACCTGAGTACAGGTTCCGGGAAAAGCTTTGTCCTCATAGGCTGGAATATCTTCAGGAAACTCTTTCCAGGCTTTTATAGCAACCAATGGTTTTCCGGGTTTCAGTATTTCCTGAATGATTGAAAATGTTTTTTCGTGCATAAAATCCCCCGCTTTAATCTTTTCAGCCTGTTTGTTTAATTCTGTACCGCAGTTAGAACAGGTCCAGCCGCCCCATCAAAACGGGGGGTCACGAAACCTCCCGGCCAGACTTACCGGAAGGTGCTGAAAAGCTCCGCTTACAATGCGGGGGTAAATCGACAAAATTCTGAAATTAACAATAAATACCGGGATGTCACGCCTTGTCGGCTGTATGCATTAATTGCCGGGATACCTCGCAGTTTACTGCGAGGCGTATCCTTCTCCAGTGTGTAAGTAAAAAAAATACTTTTCCTTCTAGTTTTTTAAAGACTGAAGCGGCGCTGGTATTCGGCCGCCTCTTTTGACAAAAATGTCCGCAGACACCTGGCTCACCGCCATAACAGGGGCCTCACCCAGAAGACCGCCAAAGTAAACAAAATCACCGACTTCCTTGCCCGGGGCCGGAATGATTCTCACTGCCGTCGTTTTCGTGTTCGCACATCCAATCGCCATCTCGTCCGCAATAATGGCTGCCAGGGTCTCGGCACTGGTGCTGCCGGGAACAGCGATCATGTCGAGTCCCACAGAGCAGACACTTGTCATTGCCTCGAGTTTTTCAATGGTTATTGCGCCGGCTTTTGCCGCCCGGATCATAGAGGCATCTTCACTTACCGGTATGAAAGCACCGGAAAGACCGCCAACCGAAGAAGAGGCAAAAAGGCCGCCTTTTTTGACTGCATCGTTAAGCAACATCAGTGCAGCAGTCGAGCCCGGCGCACCCGGCATCGCAAGACCAATCGTCTCCAGGATCTGCCCCACAGAATCTCCCTCTGCAGGGGTCGGCGCAAGGGACAGGTCAAGATTGCCGAAGGAAACCCCAAGCTGTTCGGCGATCTTTTTCCCCACCAGTTCACCGGCCCGGGTAATTTTAAAAGCAGTCTTTTTAATCGCTTCAGCCACCTCTCCAAGGTCGGCATCGGTTCCAAGTTCTTCAAGCGCACGACGGACCGCCCCCGGACCGCTCACGCCTACGAGTATTTCGCTTTCGCTCTCCCCCGCACCGTAATAGGCTCCGGCCATGAAAGGGTTATCTTCAACAGGATTCGCAAAAAGAACCAGTTTTGCGCAACCGATGCCATCATCGTCTGCCGTACGCCGGGCCGTGTCTTTTACTACCCGACTCATAGTATAGCAACCATCCATGTTTATCCCTGCCTTTGTGGAAGCAAGGACGACGGAGGCACAAAAACGTTTGGTTTCGGCCAGGACTTCCGGCATTGCCGCAATCATCGATCTGTCGATAGCTGTCTGGCCCTTCTGGATCATCGCCGTGTAGCCGCCGACAAAATCAACACCGATCTCTTCTGCTGCTTTATCCACAGCACCGGCAACCTCTACAAAGGCAGCCGCATCGGCAACCGGAACCACAAGAGAGATGGGGGTCAGGCTGATCCTCTTATTAACAATGGGCAGCCCATATTCGTCAGAAATAAAGTCAGCCTCTTGGCTCAGGTTTGCTCCCTTTACCAGAATTTTTTCACGGACCTTACGGGCACAGGCAGCAGGATCAGGATCCGAACAATCCAGAAGAGAGAGTCCCAGGGTCACAGTTCTAATATCCAACTTGTCTTCGGCGATCATACCTACCGTTTCAAGGATTTCTTCATTGGTAAAGTTCATATCGTCTCCCTACACCCTATGCATGTATTGAAAAACCTCTGAATCCTGAACTGTCACTTCAAGAGACATGTTTTTGACGGACGCCTTTATCCCGGCAGTGATCTCATTCAGGGAAAGACTGGAGTTATTTCTGTCGGCCAGTAAAGTCATGGCAAAAATTTCATCGCCAAGTATTTTCTGGTTGATATCAATAAGATTGACATTACTTTCAGCAAGGGAAGTTGCGACTTTGGCTACGATACCCACTTCATCTTTGCCAATCACGGTTACAACAATGCGTTTTTTGTTCTTTCCCATCATTTATCCTCTTTTTATCAAACCCTTTTGATTTTCTTTTTTGAAAGTTCCATAACAAGCCAAAAATAGAGCATGATGACCTGATTTCAACTTTCCGGTGTGTCTTTTTTTCAACCCATCTCTTTGTTTTACTGATTTTCCCAACATGAGTCAAGATTCTTTCTAGGGGTGATACTCATGCTCGGCGAGAGTTCGTGCCGGCCAGCCGATCCATCTTGGTGTTATGGCCATGTATTGTCTGTACTCTTTTCCGAAAACCTCTAAACAGTTTTTCTCCTCTGCCCGGGCATTACTCATCTGGGATATTCCCACAAGAATGGATAAACCCAGATAAAAGAATGAATTCGAAACAAGCCCTGCTCCGACAAAAAGAACAGCCGAAGAAATATATACAGGATGCCGGGAAAAGCGAAACAGACCCTTTGAGAAGATCATTTCTCCTCCGGACGTGGAAATGGTTATCCAGGATGCTGAATAGAAGGCAAAACCAATGATGTATACAATTAAACCGCTTATTGTGAAAGCGGTATTCATGTGAAGCGGTATCACAATGGCATAAAGAAAATAAACCAGCATAAGTGTTTTTGAAACAATAAACAGCTTAAGTTCTCGTTTGCTGCGCGAACGGGAAAAACGCGATGACGTCGAATGAAAAATACGTTTATTGATGATTATGGTGAAAAGAATGGGGAGGGCAAAGACAACCATTAGCAGCCACAGGTTGAAAAAACCGAAAGCGTGAACAGGAAAAAAGGTCATTTTTTTATTTCCTATAACTAAGATTACGGTGCGCAAACCGCCGCGTGTTACCTTGTTCGTCAATAGCAACGATTTGACCCCAGTTCCGCTTCTTTTTTTATTTTTTTTGTAAAGGGCTTAGTAGATGTTCGAGTCCATTTGTTTTTATTTCCAGCACCATACGCATAAACTCACCCAACTCTCCTTCCGGAAAGCCCTGATAGGAAAACCAAATATAATATCTTTCCGGAATTTCGACCAGAAGCATGTTTGCATATTTTCCGAAAGGCATACGGTAATTTGCCAGCCTTATAAGAGTCTCTTTTTGCTGCCTGGAACTCTTTAGCATGTTGAAGTCTTCGTGGTTAGAAAAAAAGAATTTACCGTTGAAACCAGTTTCCTCCGGATTTCTCGAATAATTAAGGATACTTTCCCTGGAATTCTGGAATAATAAATCAAAACAGTTCGGGTCTTGTTCTGTGTATTATCCTTGCCGTTTTGCGACTGATTCGATCGAGTCGAGCTTTTTATATATTTCATCAAGTTTTTGATGTAAGGAATCTGTCGCATCAATATTCTTATATGACATGATGATTAACTTAACAGAAACAAGAAAGATGGCTGCTTCCAAAAGAAGGTCATGAGTAAAACCTTTCGTAAATACGGCCGCCACAAACAGAAGAAAGGTAACGGCAATAACAACCAATGATCCCGGATCAAAATGCTTCCTTATTTCAATCATAGTAATTACTCCTCATCATCTTTCCAGGACGTTCTTTATTTTAAGCCGCCTGACGCTTAAGCTGTGACGCGCCATTTTAAGCATGTAAATTCTCAAGGGTTAGAAAAAATTAATTCGTATGGTGGCTCCGGATTTTCCCGTTAAAAAATTGTTCTGTAACCCTGTTGCCGGAAGAAACACACGTCTGTGTTTTAATTGCTTTCTGCCCGCAGTTTTTTAATAAGTCTCAGCACCTCCTGGCTGTGAATGTTTACATCAACATCCCGATATATCTTTCTGATAATTCCCTTTTTATCTATAATAAACGTGACTCGCTTCGCTTTGCCAAAAATCAGTATGGATTTTACCCCATAGCGGCCTGTTACTTCTTTATCAGGATCTGCAAGAAGCGTGAAGTTCAGATTGTATTTCTGCGCGAACTTTTTATGCGAGGCAACAGTATCAACGCTTACGCCCAGTACTTTTGCGCCGGCCTGCAGATATTCGCTGTTAATGTCCCTGAAAAAGCATGCCTGCTTTGTGCATCCCGGCGTATCGTCCATAGGGTAAAAGTACAAAACGACAAAATTCTTTTTATACTCGCTGGAAAGTGTGACGGCTGTCCCGTCCTGTGAAATGAGGGTAAAGTCGGGAGCGCTGTCTCCCTCCGTAAGCTGCGTGCCGCACATGGCAGGGCGCACGCAAAAACACACGAGCATACCCAGCAGCACGGTTAGTACCTGTAAGGAAATACTGTATTTTGTTTTCATAACACCATACTCCTTAAATGTTTAATTGTGTTTTGTCCTATGATCCAACCGGATCATTATACGCTTTTGCCTTTTTGTTTTTAACAACGGGCAACTCACCACAGACCCTGGACAATTATGTTTCGCCTATCCCTTTGTCTTTGTTGGTGATTTATAGACAAACCAATCTTCTTTGGTGATTTCATGAAAATAGTCTGCTTCTTCAATTAATATCCTGGCCGCTGTTTTTTTTACCGCAGCAATTTCTACCCTTACACCTTCCCCTTTCAGATGAATAACCAAATCCACAAAGTCCGAATCCCCGGACATAATAATAATGGTGTCAACCTTGGAAGCGAGTTGTGTTGCTTTGATAGAAAGTGGAATGTCGGCAGATTTATGACACGGAATAACAGAACCATAATAGTTTTCATGTAATCTATCAGCGAATTTTGAAGATATGGACTTACCTTCCCTAAAATAAAGCAGCCTGTTTAATCCTCTATCATTCAGCAATTTCGGGATCAGCATATCAAAATTGATCATTGCATTCTTTGTTTTAGAAAGATCATGTATACTTCGTTCAATATTGTTCCCATCGCATAGTATGGCTACCGATTGATTAATTACAATATTTCCCATAATTATTCACCCTTTCAATTGATAAAACAAAATAACGCTGGAGCTGTGATGCGAAGCTTTAAGCGCGTTAACTTCTTCCGCGGTTGTTCGGTTAATCATAGAAATTTTGTTTTGAGTATAATCCTTTTTGCTTTTTATGCTTTTAACAACGGACGACTCACCACTGACAACGAACATTTGATATGTGTGAAGCTAACCGCGCACAACACGGGGCTTCCCGGTAATTAGATTTCCGGGTTTGTATCGCTCGACCCCCTTTACAAGACGGGCTTTCGCAAAACACTCCGGCCAAGCGTGTAGCCCTGACCCCTATGTTTTTTCTCGGCCCTTTCTCCGATCACTGTTATATATCTATTCCCATAGATTGAAGGAGCTCATTCATTTTTGTCAGATCGCCGGGAAATATTACTTTATTTTTATTCTCTGAGAGTTTACCTATTTTGCTGAAATACTTTTGACTTAGCTCAAGCTTAACAGCTTCCTTGCCGCCGCTTGAATTTATTGCATTTGCAATTTTACTAATCGATTCCGCTGTTGCCTTACCGAGTGATAAAATTTCCTGAGCCTTTCCTTCTGCTTCATTAATCAGTTTTGCTTTCTCGCCTTCAGAAATATTGAACATTTCAGTCATTGTTCCCTCTGAAGTATTAATAAGTGACTGCTTTTCACCAAAAGCAGCTTCAACAATAGCTCTTTTATCTCTTTCAGCAGTAACAAGCTTTTCCATTGATTGACGTACAGATTCAGGAGGAATTAAATTTTTAATTTCAAAACGAAGGATTCTCACGCCCCACTTTTGGGCAGCTTCATCCAGCACTTCTACAACCTTTGCGCTGATAGATTCTCTTTCTTCAAATGTCTTGTCCAGATCCAGCGTCCCGACAATAGCTCTTGTTGTCGTTTGAGCAAGCTGTATTGAAGCAAACTGATAATCCGTAATCCCGTAACTTGCCTTAACAGAATCAATTACCTGAAGATAAATAACGCCATCGATCTCCACCTGAATTTCATCTTTTGTAAAACATTCCTGTGAGGGAACATCAATAGTTTTTTCTTTTAAATTCTGGATATATACAACCTCTTCTATGAGCGGAATTAAAAGATGAAAGCCCGGTTCAAGTGTCTTGCTGTATTTTCCAAGTCTTTCTACAATAAATTCAGATTTTGCAGGAACCATCCGGATAGATTTCATAAGAGCAAATAAAAAATACACAAACACAGAACCAACAACGACGAGTAAAAACAATAAATCTATAGACATAACTTACCTCCCTTTTCAACTTGTTCCGTATCTCTTATTTCATCAAAAATTCCTTTAATAGATGCGAGTCCTGCAGGGAACACGGAAACATCACAGGATTCAATTACTTTTCCCAATTGATCTATATATTGATCAACAAGTCTCATCTTTAACGCCTCATCTCCGCAGGGTTCTTTTATTGCTGAACCCACAAGAATAATGCTTTGTGCAGATGCGCCGGCAATGAGTTTTATAGATTCTGCATTACCTTCAGCCTCATTTATTTTTTTAGTTTTTTCACCCTGAGAAATGTTTATTGCGCTCTGGCGTTCGCCTTCGGAGATGTTTATAAGCCTTTCTTTCTCGGCGCTCGCCATTGTAATTTTTGAACGCTTCTCTCTTTCTGCTTCCATTCTTCTTTCAAGCGTGTCAATCACATGAGCTGAAGGACGAATGTCTCTTATTTCATAACGCAACACTTTTACCCCCCAGGGATCAGATGCTTTATCAATCTCATTGATAATCTTCACATTAACTTCTTCTCTTTCTGAGAAAGTTTCGCCAAGCGTAATTTTTCCTATTTCGGAACGCATGGTCGTTTGTGCAAGATTATTACATGCAGCAAGATAATTGCCAATTCCGTAGCTTGCTTTTTTTGCATCCATAGTCTTTAGGTACAAAAGGCCGTCAACCTCAACCTGAATATTATCGCTGGTAATAACACTCTGTGCCGGAATATCAATCACCTGCTCGCGCATCTCCTGCGTGTAGGCAGCATTATCAAAAAATGGGATCAAAAAATAAAACCCGGGCTTTAAAGTTTTAGAATATTTTCCAAGTCTTTCAACAATGACATTTTCCCGCTCAGTTACAATTATGAAAGTTTTAAGAATTAAAAATATCATTACTATAATAAATATCGCAATAATTGTGTACATCATACCTCCTTATAAATTTATTTTCTAACAATCCATGTAAGATTGTCTCTGCCAATGATTTTAACTTTTTCTCCGGCTCTAATCTCTTCACCCTTTTCGCTTTCTACAGGCCAGGTTGTGCCTCTATGTTTAATTCTTCCCTTTTGGTTTTCCGTTATATCCTCAAGCAGGTTAACAACGGTGCCGATTACTTCATTATCTTCATTTATATCCTTCTTTTTTGTGTCACTCGGATAGTACATCATCACAAGAAATCTCAGCGTAACAAGAAAGAAAAGGGAAGATAAAAACCAGGCAAGTAATTCTTGAAAGATACCGGAGATAATCCCAAAGTGCAGCAGTGCAGCTACTAAAAAAGCCCCGAGACCTAAAAAGACAACGACCAGTCCCGGCAGTAAAAATTCTAAAAGAACAAGGATTATTCCTATAATCCACCATACACCTATTCCAAAAACTGTTATATTCATAATTTTCTTCCGGGATTTCCTTTCTGAAAAAACGATTATATAAAAATGTATTCATCCTTCAGCTACTAAATCCATAACAGGGTTAGACCGTTCCAACGCTGTAGCTGAGATGCACACTGCTTTAAGCCCTTCGGCTCTCTTAGGTCGCTCAGGACAATCTGCTTATTACTTCGATTATCTTGATCAAATCTATTTATGCGCGTCTATTCTCAAGCAGTCACTAACCTCAATATTTAATATTCAGGTTTGAACCCATTTCTTCTTCATGCGATCCTGCCACCGGCGGGAACAGCGTCTAACCGTTCTTTTAGATTAGGAATACCTCTCAGATGAATATCTCAATACTTTCAGCTACAGCTTTTTCTTACCGTATTACCTTTCCGGATCCGGCGTAAAGAGCCAAGAGCGACCTACCCCCTTTTCCCTTACCCAAGCTGTCCAAGTTCCTGTGACACAAATTGTTACTAGATTTTTTTAGTTTGCTTAGCCTTCATTTTTTTTACTTTTTGGTCATTTTTTTCTGTCGTCTGTTTCTTGCTTTTGGCCTTATCTTTCTTACCGCCCTTGTCTCCCATTGCTTGCTCCTTTTTTATTATAAGTCGTTTATTTTGCTGAGCGTGGCATCGTTGCGAAGTTAATTTTTTAGTTTTACTACCTTTATTATCCAGAGTTGACTAGTTGTTAATATACAATTGGGCGTTACAACACACCCCTTTGGCATACGATTACGTGAAAAGCCCTTTGGCGTTCTAATACGCTTATATCACATGATAGGCAAAAATGGCGGCCTATTTACATTTCTGTTCGTATTCGCATTCAATCTAGTGGTCTCGTGGTCGGGATCGGAACCGGACAACATATTGTAAAAACTTAACAATATATTCAAAAGCACCTGTTTTGAATGCTTAGACGGCCACTTTTGGTATCAAAATCAGCGCTGTTAGGAAACAACGATTTTTGAAGACTAAACCTACACCGGTTTAATTTGCTTTTTTCTTAGAAGTCCAATTTAGGGCCAAAAAACAGAATGTATTTCTTGCTTTGTTTTTCTATTTCAAATAGTTACAGAGGTCCGATCCCGGTCTTTCCGGATATGATTATCAAACCGCCACTTGTTACGATATAACGTTCTTAGTCAATAGTACGGGTTTGATCTTACCCCAGTTTGACGGACACTTCAGAATGTATACAATAGAAGTGAAAG
>CAYLYF010000109.1:0-12576 GCA_964387595.1 uncultured Thermodesulfobacteriota bacterium
ATCAAACAACCGGGGCTGTTTGATAACTTTGATCTCGAACCCATGGAGTCATATCTTGGGCGGGACGCAACACCGTACCTTGATTTTAAAAAGCCAATGGCGTTGGGGACTTATCAGGGCTATAAGGTTAAAGGCAGTGATAAGATCGAAAAAATAGGTTATGGCGAATTGACCTATATGAAGCGCGCCAAATACAATTCATTGAATATAACAGCCGGTGATGATTATGATGTCCCGATATTTGCCTGTGAATTTGATGAAACACCCAAAAGAATTTCAATAACAATTGATTTTATTCCGATTGTGGATATCGGTGTCTACCCTGAATACCGTGAAAAATATCTAGATCCGCTGGACAGTCTCTGGCGTAAATATCGTCAGTTGCCGGGTTTAACCGAAGATGGTCGCTGCCTGGTTGAACGCCGTTACGGTCCGTGGCCCTGGGCGAGAGCCAGTATGTCCCATTATCCAATTGACGGGCGTGTCTATGAGACTGAGGACAGGCAGCAGATTGTTGAAGCCGTTATTGCCTATGCAAAGGTATGGTTGGGATTACTTGAAAAAGCTGAGCCGATTAAGGACCCGGAATATCAAAAAGAAGTCGAGACGCGAAGGAAAGCTGTTCAGAAATATTACCGTGACCTGGACCCTGGCGGTGAGGTTCTAAAAAAGATATTCGGTGATGAAGGTGAAAAGTTGATCGTAAGCCTAATTTTTTAACGAATGCAGAGAAATTTGTTTTTGATGCTTGCTGTACAAACAGCTTTTTGTTTCTTTAAAAGAAAAAGGAGAATTAGATAATGAAAACACCTTACATCGAAAAAATGTCGGAACAGCTAAACCAGCTTTCACTGACACAAATAAATGAATATGCAGGAAATGATATCCGTAATTTAGCTGACTATGAGAAAGACGGAACTCAAGTAAAACTGTGCGTCTATCAGGCTGATGCAGCTGAAAAAATCGCTATCGGCAGTATTTCCGTTGATGATGAAGTGAATATAGGGGTCTGCACGATTATCCCTAATAATAATATATCTATTCCGATCTATGTTTCACGGTGGGAGGAACGCCAGGATACGATCACGCTTCTGGTTGACCTGATGCCAACCGTGGATATGATCGTGGACGAAGCGTACCGGGTTAAATATTTGGAACCCCTGAATGAAAGCTGGGAGCGTTTTTCAAATCTTGCGGGCATCCGGCCTGAAGATGATAATGATCTTCGTGCTGCCTGCTCGATTATTTATACGGGTGCCTGTGTACCCATTGAAAAGGATGGGATGCGCATGGCTGCGCTGGCACCGCACCTGGATTATCTCAAAAAGTATATTGCGTATATGACAGCGGAAAAACATCCAATTGATGAAGCAAAACAGAGGGAAATTACCCGAAGAATTTCAGCTGTACGAACGCTATTCAGCACCAATTTGGAAAACCTACTGGGTAAAACAGCAGAATCTAAATTGGGCAAAGAGATGACAGCCCTGTTCTGCAAAGCATTAACTTAAAATAGGAGAAGGCGAATGAGCATTATTGATATACTTAATAAGGGCGTTGAATTCACAAATTCAGACGATGATGCCTGTGAAATGCTTGTAGATTTTAAGAATCATAAAGTAGGTATCCAGCTTGATAATAAAGATGTGACACTGGTTATTAAGGACAGTGTTGTTTCTCTGGAAGAGGGTATTCGCGATGATTGTGATGCGGTGATGAAAATGAAGGATCTGGATATGTGCGGAGCAATTGATAACAGCTACGACCTCATGGAGATAAAGGACAAGGGAGAGATCGTTAAGGGTGATGTGAAGGATCCTGCTATTGCGGTACATTTTATGGCGACATTTCCTTACTTTGATGCCATGGTGCGTCTGTACGAGGATAATGAGGAATATAAAAAACAGGTTGATGAATTAAAGTCATCTTTATAATAGAAGGGCTGTCTAATGGTAAAGCATATAATTGCTGAAGGTAAATGTCGCGGATGCGGAAAATGTGTTGATATCTGTAGTCTTGAGCTTTGGGAGCTTGTTGAGGTAGACGGCGGAAAACAGGAGGCAAGGGTCATCGAAGAGGCTGGTGAGATCTGTCATACCTGTATGGCCTGTAGAGATGCCTGTCCTGAAGATGCAATAACCGTTATTAGAGAAGAAGAATAGGTTCGGCGAATTCTGTGCCGTAAAATCATTATAAAATTTGGATCTTTTATGTTTAATAAAGCGAATAAAATAATTCCAACCCTAATCATCACAGGGCTTTTTTGTTGCCTGGTTGCAGGATGCGGTAAGACCAAGAGTAAGTTTAAAGCCCCTAATATAAAAATGGTCACATCGGAATATATCCTCAGCATAGATGAGCCTGAAGCAGGAAAGGTCTGGATAGCGGGTAACTACGGGGTCATCTTTCATTCTGAAGACGGGGGTGAAACCTGGGAACTTCAGCAGTCCGGTGCTCAGGTCATGCTGTGTGATGTTGATTTTGTTGACAGCAAAACCGGATGGGTGTCCGGGATCATAGGTACCATGCTTCACACAGCAGACGGTGGTAAAACCTGGACAAAACAGTCCGTTGGAACGCAGAGGCACCTCCTTTCCCTGTGCTTTGTTGATAAAGAATATGGATGGGCAGTGGGAGATTTTTCAACTATCGTTCATACCCGTGACGGGGGTGAAAACTGGGAACTTCAGTCTGAGGAAAGCGACAGAATTTACAGTAGTATTTATTTTACCGACCGAAATAACGGCTGGATTGTCGGTGAAAACGGTACCATGCTTCATACGACCAATGGCGGCAAAAAATGGGAAGCTGTGGTTCCGGATAATTTTGTAAGAGAAACCCTTGAAGAAGAATATGAGAATCCCCGCCCGGGTCTTTTCGGCCTTTATTTTACTGACAAAGATCATGGGTGGATATGCGGTATTGATTCCACCATTATGTACACCGCTGACGGCGGTATCAGTTGGAAGCTCATTAATTCGGGAAGTGATATTCTTTATAACATCATTATACGCGGAGACAGAGGATGGGCGGTTGGTTCACAAGGTGTATATTTACTGTCAACTGACGGCGGATTAAGCTGGGAGAAACAGGAAGAATCCATTAAGTCAAAACTATCGTTTGCGAATGTCTTTTTCAGCAATCCGCAGAATGGCTGGATCGTCGGCGCGACCGGTACAATAGTTCGAACAACAGACGGCGGCAAGTCCTGGAAATTTATTTCAGGATTGTCATACGAGTTTGAAGGCATAAAAATGCCGGAGGGACTTGAAAAAAGAGTTATAGAATAATATTTAATAGAAACAAAATATATCATGGATCATATTGCTGATTTTATTATTGATAAAAGACACATTCTCTTAACCGTAATTATTATTATTACACTTTTTTTTGGCTATCATGCCAGCAGAATGAAGGTGGGGACCATTTACAGTGATCTTTTGCCGCAGAACCATGAATATATTAAAGTACATAATGAAGTCCGTAATGTTTTTGGAGGCGCTAATCAGATCCTGGTAATGGTACAGGTTAAGGATCCGGAAAAAGGCGGTAAGTATAAGGATATATTTAATCCAGACACCTTGGGCCGGGTTAAGTATATAACCGATGAGCTCAGAAAATTCAAAGCGGTTGATCGTTATAAAATCCTTTCCATAGCCCACCGAAAAGTTCGGGATATGAAGATGACCAGTCAGGGTTACATCTCTAAACCGCTTATGTGGCCTGAAGTTCCACAGACGGAGGAGGAGATCGAGAAACTGCGTCTGACTGTTTATGGAAGCTCCATGGCTTATCCGGGGCTGGTTTCTCTTGACAGTAAAAGCGCCCTGATCATGGTTGATTTCTTTGAAGACAAAATTGATTATGCCACCTGCTTTAAGGAGTTTAAAACGCTCAGAAAGAAAATGGAAGATGAAAATCATACCATTGCAATTGCGGGTGAGCCTATGCATCTGGGCTATATTGACAGCTATGTCGGAGATGTCATCAAGATTTTAATATATACTATCCTGGCCATGATGGTAATATTTAATATTTATTTCAGGTCCAGACGCGGAACGATACTGCCTATTATTGCTGCTCTTGTGAGTGCGGTTTGGGGCCTGGGTTTTCTTAGCATGGTGGGTTATCAGCTTGATCCTCTGGTGCTGGTCTTTCCTTTTCTAATTGCCGCCATGGCAGCATCCCATACTACCCAGATCGGTAAGCGTTACAAGGAAGAGGCCGCCAAAAATACATGTAATTTAATTGCCTGCAAAAAAGTTATTAAAGGGCTGTTCAAACCGGGTCTGGGCGGTATCTTAACCGATGCCTCCGGTATTATTATTATCGCAATTACGCCTATTGCGATCCTGCAGAAGATAACGCTTTCTTGTGCCTTCTGGGCGATTGCAACCGTAGTTATCGCCATGGTCATGGTGCCTATACTGCTCTCATATATGCCTCTGGAAAATCCGGACAGGAAAAAAAGCCGGGTAACCAGAATTCTTTCGCCGCTGTTAGTTTTCTTACTCCCCATTTGTCACTATGTATGGGGAATTCCCTATGTGGACTGGCTGATGATCGCGCTTTTTGACGCCCTTATACTTTGTACTTATTTTTTAAAAAACAGTCATAGCGATAAAAGTTCTCTTGACTCACTGCTGCATATTACCTCACGCTGGCTTAACCGGAAAGGAAAATATATAGTTGTAGGTCTTTCAATTATTCTTTTTATCTGGGGCTGTACTTTCTTAAACAAGATAACCATTGGTAATGCTGTTCCTGGATCAGAGATATTGTGGCCATTTCACCGTTATAATGTAGACAGCTTTCGGATAACTTTTTCAATGCCGCTTTTAAATCCACTTTATGTAATTCTTGATACCGGGAAGTCACAGGGGGCAGCAAAGGCTGCTGCAACACGTGAAGTTCTAAAATTTTCTCGATACATGAAACAAAACAAAAAGGTTATGTTTGTTCAGACCCTTCAGGGACGTATACCCGGCATTCATGCCGGCATGCGTCAGCGGGATCCGCGCTGGCGATTTCTGCCGGTAGATGACAGCCAGACTGAATTTCTTTACCGTTCTGCTTTACAGATGGGAGGACCCGGAGCTTTTGACAAGTTTGTGGATCTGGGGGATAGAAACATAAATATAGTCCTGTACTGTCGCGATAAGACGGCCCAGACCATTAAGGAGGTTTTTGGCCGGATCAAATATTATATTGAGAATGAGTCGGGTATCAAGGGCACTGATATGAAATATAAGCTGGCCGGGGGTGCCGTAGGTGTACAGGCCGCTATTAATGAAACCTTAACCGAGTATCAACTTTTAACCCTTGGCTTGTCCCTTCTGGTGGTATTTATATTTTGTTCAGTGATGTTTCAGTCTTTTATCGCAGGGATAATTATTCTTGCGCCGCTTCTTCTTTCAAATGTTCTGGCTTTTACCTTTATGGTGCTTAACAATCCACCACTGCCCCTGACAACCGCTACGCTACCGGTTGCATCGATTGGTATCGGACTGGGTGTGGATTACGGGATATATCTGGTAAGCCGAATTATCGAGGAATATCGTAATACCGGAAAAGATTTACCTGAAATCATCTCTGTTTCATTAAGAACGACCGGTAAAGCAATTATATATATTGCGACAACTCTTATTTGCGGAATCATATTCTGGTTTCTTTCAAAAATGATGTTTCAGGCTCTGATGGGGCTTCTTCTTGCTATTATTTTGACACTCAACATGCTTGGCGCCCTGCTTGTGATACCTAGTCTTGTTTTGATTTTTAAACCAAAATTTATAACGAAACATAAACCATCAATAATTAATTAGGGGGATTTATGAGAGGTTTACGATTACCAATTGTAATTGTAACATTAGTAATATGCCTGTTTACAAATTTAGAAAAGTCACAGGCATATATATCGTTACTGGATGGGAATCTCGAGGTTAATGGTTTTTTTAAGGAACAGATGTTCATTCGGACGGGAATTCCGAACCGTGAGGGGTATCATAAGTCCGCTATAGATTTCTGGCGCAGTAATTTTATCATTGAGGGTCTTTACAAGCTTAAAAGAGACGGTGATTTAACGGTCAATCTGTTTGGCGGTTTTAAATATTATTATGAAAAGTCTCCGGCTATTGATTCTGATAAAAAGCGGGGTATGTACCGTCCTACCTACAACGAATATACCCATCCCCGTGATGATGATCTTCTCACTGAGCTTTATGTGGATTTCCAGTATGGCCCCCTTCAACTGAAGGTCGGAAAACAGATCGTGGTCTGGGGTGAGACCAACCTTAAACAGACGGCTGATATCATCAATCCGATTGATTTGCGTTATGGTTCTCCGGGTACGGAAGCCTGGGAAGACATAAAAATCGGGCTCTATATGATTAGAGGGATTTATCAGACCGAATTGCCCGGGGACCTGAACTTTGAATTTCTTTTTATTCCCGGTGATTATGAATCGACACGCCTGCCGAATGAAGGAACCTATCAGGGTGCTAAACGTTATCAGGGTTCGTTCAAACCCGACGAGATTTTTGGTATTCAGGAATGGAGCATGGAAAAGGCTAGACATGACCTTCCTGGATGGAATATCCACAACTGGGAAGCTGCATTTAAAATACGCGGTTATACCGGGAATGTAGACTGGTCTGTTTTCTATTTCAACACTTTAAACGATGCTCCAACAACAGATCCAAATACCTTTGGTGATCTTGGCAACGCCTATGTTGGCGAGTTTCTGGTGTCCTCACTGACCGGAAGAAAGTTTGATCCGGAAATGCCAGAGACCAAGATGTTTAATTATAAACGCTATGAAGTTATCGGAGCCACCTTTCAGACCCGGTTTGAAGATTTTCCTATAAGCGAGTGGCGTCTTGAATCCTTTTATTATGTCGGTGAACCAATGAACAAGGGTACCGATGCAAAAGACAGCGGTACCTATGCTGAAGTCCGCAGGGACTCCGTCGGATTCGGTCTGGAAGCCCGCGACTACTATAGAATTCCCTATATTACTCATAACTGGTTTGACGACAAAAAGTTGACGGTCAGCATGACCCTGTTTTATGAAAAAATCATGAACCATGATCGTGACCTGATTGTTCGAAAAGGACGTGGGCATCGAACAGGTGACAGTCATGCATCAGAAATTGCCTGGAGCTTCTCGCAGTTCTTTAACCATTCCAAATGGTTTATGATGTTTACGGGGTCCTATAACTTTATCGGCAAGTGGTTTGCTCTTCCGGTTTTGGCATATGCTCCCGGACAACACTGGCGTTTTGAAGGCGGCTACGCAATGTACGGTTCCAGTGCCAGCTCAAATAAGGGGCTTAACCATAAAGACAGTGTACTGCTCAGGGTTCGTTATGAATTCTAATAAATCGACAATTAATATTAAGGAGGATCTTTTAATGTCTCAAATAAGTAAAAACCGAATTACTGTTATATTTCTAATTGCAGCATTTCTTTTCGTTCCATTTGCGGCAGCGGCAGAAGAGGTAATTTATCCGGTTGCATCATATGATACAGAAGCCCTGGCCAAAGTCCGCGAATGGGAAAAGAACTGGGCTGGTAAAAAAATTGATAAAACCAATATTGATAAGGTCTCAGAATATATCCCGGATACATTTGTCCAGATCTATAAAAATCCTGAAAAATGGGGCGCGCCAGCGGATAATTTCTATTTTATGATAAAGGCTTATGAACAGTTTGTGGATACCCAGGGCGCCATTGATGCAACTAAAAAATATTCGCCTCTGGTAAAAATGAATGCAGATGGATGGATCGAAAATTATGCAGATCTGGCAGGAGTCCCTTTCCCTGATCCTAAGACAGGGCAGGAGCTGGCCTGGAATTTTGATTTTAATACCCACGGTGATTCTAATCACTACAATAATGCCGGTCCGGTAATAACCCCGGGTGCTTCTGTTGAAAGACGGACCAAAACAGAGCGCTGGGAACTTTACTATGTTCACCGTGTCGATGTTCAGCCTTTGCCTAAATATGAAAAGAATAAAAAAGGGATTCACCGGGGAATGTTTCAGCATATGTTTGAACCTGCGGAGAGCAACAACACCCGCTTCTTTAACCTGCGCTACATCGATCCTGCAAAAAGTGATGACGGTTATATGTACTATGCGCCCTTTCGCAGGGTCAGAAGAATCTCTGTAGGGCAGCGCACAGACACAGTTGATGGTTCTGATTTTATTTATGATGATGAATATGGATGGGACGGTCATATCCAGCGGAACACCTATAAACTGATCGGCAAAAAGGACCTGTTGTGTTCCAGAAGAACAGATAATACTAAATTTGAGCGGAAACCGGGACAGGCTGTTCCCTCCAATATTGTAAGGGAAAGAATAAATACCTACGTGGTTGAACTGAAAAGCAAAGACCCCAATTATATATATTCAAAACGTATCTGGTATCTTGATCCCGAGTCCTATCTGGTTACCTGGACAGAAATATATGATGATCTCGGGAAGCTCTGGAAGTGTTTTGAAGTTTTGAATACGGAATTTCCTACAAAACAGGGGGGTACAAAAATGCTGCCGTCCGGTTATATTACCATTGATATTCAGCGTTCACACGCGACAAATCTGTTGAGTAATTATAGGGAAGTAGGTCAGGAAAAAGTTGATAAAAGGATGTTTACTATTAGCAATCTTCAGAAGACGTATTAAAAATACCGTTAGTAAAAAATTGTAATCCCAGATGTTTCTTGAATTGCTTTTGTTGAGCAGCGTAATAAAGGATGTAATATGGAAAAAATATCGTTAACCAAATGTTGCTTTGAGGTACTCTCAAAGGAGATAAACCTGAAAAGAGTTGATGGGCTGGACGATATTGAAAACGTAAAACTGTTAAGCGGTGAAGACGGAGGCGGTATACTTGTTTATCAGGGCGATAAAAATGTAAAAGTGACTTTGGTTGATTTTAAACTGGGTGACGGGGTACCTGTGCCTCATCATGATAATCGTTTGTGTGTCGGTGCTGAGATTTTCCAGATAACCCCGGACCTGATTTATAAGCTTCCCACCTGGGGAATCAATTCTGTTGTTATGAAGGACGGTTATTACTATTTTGATACTGATTTTACCTTTGGTTATGATCTGGTAACGGATTATGATTTTCTAATGAAGTATATTGCACCATTTAATGAGACTTATCAGAGGCATACGCAGAATACTGACTTTAAAATGGTGTCATTTTATGAGTCAACGCCATGGGTTCGCACATATGTTTCACCGCTGTTTTTTACCGCAATTGCAAAAACAGATAAGCTTGAATCAGTTTACGCACTGGCAGCTGATCTGATCCGGTTATGGGTTAAGATGTTTCGTGATGCAGAACCGGGTGATGAATTTTTAAAAGAAAAGCAGATGAAGCGGTTAAAAGCTAAAAGTGTGGGATCAAAAGATTCAGATAGAATGGGAAAGGTTCTTTTTGGGGCATTTGGTAAAGAGACTTTTGCGAAATTCTTTAAAGCCATGACATAAAAGAAGTTCTCAATATGGATTTCATCCTGATTCAGTGTTGTTTATGGTTAATTTTAGGCTTTTTTTAAAATTAACAATTCTAACGCAATCCGCAAGTTTAATTAAACTTGTCTGAACAAATGAGAACGTCCGGCATCGTTTACGTTGACCCCTCTTTTCGTGTGCGGTGTCTAGGCGCTTATCTCCGCCAGCTTTAAGGCTGCATAGATCATCGCGGAGAAACAGGAATAAAGTCTGGAGAGAACAGATGTCTAAGATGATAAAAATGCAGATCCTTTAAGTGGATCTGTATTTTTGTTTGGTGGTCGTTATAGATATCATTGTAAATATTGAGCGGCTAATTTTCAACTTTAATTGCTGAGAAATCTATGAAGAATATTGTTATTACCGGGAGTACAAAAGGAATCGGTCTCGGCCTGGCAAAAGAGTTCTTAAAGAGCGAATGTAGTGTTGTTATCAGTGGACGCAATAAAGAACGCTTGGAGCGCGAGCTTGCGGGTCTTAGGGGAGCTTTTGGTGAGGGAAGATCAGCCGGTCAGGTCTGTGATGTCTCTGATTATGTTCAAGTGAGTAATTTGTGGGATACGGCTGTTAAAAAATTCGGGACAGTTCATGTGTGGATTAACAATGCCGGGATCGACAATAGTATTCTGCCTTACTGGAATTTGGACAGCGCAGAAATAGGGCCTGTTGTTAATACAAATTTGACGGGTACGATGTACGGAGCTCATGTCGCTTTAAAGGGGATGATAGCTCAGGGACATGGCCAGATCTATAATGTTGACGGTTACGGCAGTAATGATATGCTCCGCACCGGTTTTACTGTTTATGGTTCGACTAAAAGAGCAATTCGTTATTTTACTGAATCTCTGACCCAGGAAACGGCTGAACAACCTGTTCAAATAGGAACGATCAGTCCGGGTATGGTATTAACGGATTTCATGATTGACGGATTGCGTAGGCTGCCTAAGGATCAGCAGGAAACGATTAAGGCTATTTATAATGTTCTTGCGGACTCTATTGAAACTGTAACGCCATTTCTGGCAAGAGAAGTCCTGGCAAACACTGAGAGCGGAACTAAAATAAGCTGGCTGACCGAAGAAAAGATTCAGGTACGGTTTAATTCTGATGAGTATATCTGTAGAGATCTGTTCACTCCATATGGCCTTTAGTTGAACGTACTATGTTTTAACTTTTTGTAGCAGCGATAATTTTCATATCTAATGTTAAATGATATTGATTAATGAATAACTAAACATATGTGTTATAATTATAACTAAGATAAGATTTATGATATGGAAGAGCTTTTAGGACAATATATTACAACTTTAAAAAAAACGAGCCATATTTTGAGAGGCAGACTTTTGGACAGCGGCGGCGGTCCGGTGCTTGATCTTAAATTCTCACAGTTAAAAGCAATATCCTCTTTTAAAGATGAGTGTCCCTTAACCATTAAAGAACTGGCGGACAACGCAAATATTAAATTATCCAATATGTCCAGATCGGTTAATGATCTGATCTTGGAAGGTTTTGCGGAACGGGAATATTCAGTAATTGACCGTAGAAAGGTTATGGTCTGTCTGACCCCGAAGGGGATAAAAACACGGGATATATTTTTAGAAAACAGACGCAGGTCTGCCCTGTCGATATTTTCCGGCTTAACTGAGGAAAATAAGAATGAGTTATTAAACAGTTTAGGTAAAGCATGTAAAATTTTGGAAGATACGATAGGAAATGCCGACCCAATATCTTTTGAATAACGATCCGTTTTAACTTTTGATTAAGGCTGTATTATGATGATACCGAATCATAAAATATTTCACACCGCACTATTTTTGTTTGTATTTCTAAAATTTGTAGTCTGTCCGGTTACAAACTGTATTAAGTATGAGCATATTAAAAAAAATATTACTGTAAATAAATCATTGGAATATTCTGATAAAGATTCAACACTGAAATCTTTATACGTTTCTAATGATCATCTCGATGTTTTTATTTTGAAAAGCACTTCTGCAGAAAATTATTTGCACCATTCCACCTCTGATATTTTCCAAAAAAACTTAATCCAAATTTCGTCAAGACTTCTATTATGAGCTTGACCTGATCAGTTCAGGAGCCTCATGACATGGCGTAATCTTTTAACGTTATTACGTTTTATGTCTGGAGCTAATCAAACTTAAATATGGAGGTGCATACAATGGAAAATTCTCAATATCTTAAAGGATTTAAATTACTTTTTAAAAGTAAACTGAATATTATTATATTATGTTTTTTAATTTTATTGCCTTTTAGTTCTTTTGCAGCAGAAACCTTAAATGATGAAGCCCTGATTGTATATTATTCACGAACAGGCAAGAGTAAAGTTGTAGCTGATGTAATCAAAAACAATTTTTGTGCTGATATTCTAGAGATAAAGGATTTAAAGGATAGGTCAGGGACATTGGGATTTATGAGTGCGGCATTTGATAATATGTTTAGCCGTTTTACAGAAATCGAGCCTAAGCTTCCTGCTCTGTCCGAATATTCTCTGATTATTTTAGTCAGTCCAATCTGGAACTGGAAGCTGAGTGCGCCTATCAGCACCTTTCTTAAGGATAACAGCCTTAAGAACAAAAAACTTGTGGTATTCACCACGGCAAATATAGACATAAAAAAATATGATAACTTTGAAGATGATGCACCCTTCATCAAAAGATTTCTCAGGGATTATCTTCGGAAAAGCAGTAAAGGTATGCGTTTATTAGCTACAGATTCAGGTGCTGATATTATTAAGCATTATCATGTTGAAACAAAAAATGTCACCCGAAAACAGATTATTGAAGAAACGCTGGATCACTTTGCTGATTTACAGTTAAACGTTGATCTTAAGATGTGCGCTCCGGTGCAGTGATAAAAGTGTGTAAATAATTAAGGATAACTTTCTCTTAAAAGGAGGATCTTCTAATGTTTGAGGTCTCAACAAAGGATGAACTGAAAAGAGCGCTTATACACAATGAAGACGATATATATGTTGTAAATAAAAAACTTTCGCAGGATATTCTGGAACGGGCCGCAAGATACCGATTCATTCGTTATG
>CAYLYF010000110.1:0-12368 GCA_964387595.1 uncultured Thermodesulfobacteriota bacterium
CCTTTAACTTTACATGCGTCTTATACTAGAGAGCAAGTTCTTCTTTCGTTTGACTGAGCGGGATTGTTAACACCTGACTCAAAGAAAAGAAACAACTGGTGGAAAGTTAACAACCACCCGCATAGCGGGTGGCTTGAACATGCCCCATAGGGGCGTTGCTTCAAGGGTAACGTTAGTGCCGATGGTACTACTCTTCATTGATCCCTCGCCAAAGGCGAGGGTTTTCATGAAGGCAATAAAAAATTGATCCCGAGCGGTATAGTAATTTATATAACTCAAAAAATAAATTTAAGATTTTTTGCACAGGAGAGATTTATCTATTGACTTAAAACCTTTAATGGATGACCCCTTTCTTGCATCTGGGAGTCTTGTGCTGCAAGGCCTTCTCAATCATCGTTCTCGTGGTGTCCATAAGGCACGTGCAGTCACGGGGGTGAAGTCCTTCTGTCTCTATCGCCGGTAGCACCGTCATGGAAAGGCTTGCATCGGGGGGTAATATTAATTTCCCCTTGGGTATGGCGTTAGCAGTTCCATTGATGGCGATGGGAAGAATGGCCACCCCTTTCTTTATGGCGAGTTTAAAAGCTCCACTGTGGAATTCTGCCAGCTCTCCAGTTTTGCTCCTGATCCCTTCGGGGAAAAACAAGATCGACATCTCATCTTTAAGCCAAGTGCCCGCATTTCGATAAACATGGAGTATGCTGGACGAGCTGCCACGAACGAGTTTGATGTGCTTTGCCAAATGCATGCACCATCCGAGAAACGGAATACGAAACAGAGAATCCCTGGCAATCCATTTAAATTGCATGTGGGTTTGATACAAAATGATAATGTCCGCGATGGACTGATGGTTGGCAACAATGACATATGTTCGGCTTTTATCGATCTGTTCAAGTCCTTTGACATCGACTTTCCAGAACGGATTTGTGCGAAGGACTGTGTCCGACCACCAGAAGCATTGAGAATGCGAAAATTTGCGCTTTTTGTCGAAGAAAAATGTCAAGCCAGAAACGAAGAGCATGATGAAAAATAGAACTACCGTCAGGAAAGAGATGTGAATCCATATGAACGCAGATACAACAATTTTCTTCAGCATAAAATAACCAAGTTTAACAAGTAACTGAGATAGATCTCATATTTTGAGAAGATAATTCCAAAAACCAAGCAAATAAGCAAGGTTCCCGATCAAGAAGTGAGAAATACAAACGCCGACCAGTGTTCTACTTTTGATGTATATGACACCCCAGTAAATCCCAAATAAAAAACTGGCGATTGCTATTATGACAGACAATTCTATATGCACCAATCCAAAGAGAGATGCTGCTGTAATAATAGCCCATAATTTTACACGTCGTCCGGCCAGGACATGTTCAATTACCGTTTGAACCACCCCTTTTGCCAAAAACTCCTGGATAACGACTACTGGTAAATATAATAAAAGCAACATGTTAAAACATTGATCATCGAATAAGCTACCATCCAGCCCATTTACACCATTTTTGATGCATAAAAATTTTACCACAATCAGTATAATACATATGGTTATGGTGCTTGGAAGCATATATTTGATTGACTTCATGGCGCCATGGAATGTGAATCCAAAAAAAGTGAGCGGAAACTTACTTTTTTTAACAATCACAAAACACGTTATGAAAAAGATTAATTCTACAAGCCTCGGAGTGTAATCAGACTCAAAATTCATTGTGTTGGCGATAAACAGCAAAAAAATGTAAAAGGAAATCGAGAGGAACAGGCCTATAAATATGGTTGAAAACAGTTCGCGATTTTCAATCAGCTCGGACAATTCACTATTTTTTGACCTCAAATCATTTATGGTGCTTTTTAGCGTCATCTCATGTACTTCAAGTTTCACGGTCATAAGACCAAGAGATTCTATAAGCGTTGCATCATCTACGGGAAGGTTCTTATCTCTCAGAACTTTATCAATACTTTCCCCTTGAGAATAGTCGCCATTCGTAATGGCTGATATGATACGCCCCAGTTTTTTTAGCAATGTTGTATTCATTTGGAATCCCCATGTAGCGGATTAGTTCATGATATTTAAAAAAAAGGTTCGTTAACAGCAAAGCATGAGGCAACACGCAGTTTAAATTACCCCGTACTCAAAATTCGTGAGGGAAGTGACCGCCTATTTTTGCCCTTGAGCAGTTATTGTATTGATGCAAGCTGCATCGTTTATGATCTCAAATTTCGGACAATTAAAGTAGGCCAACTGCTCATTACTAAAAGGGAATCTACCACAATTAAAAAACCTCCAGAAAAGTGTTCCGTAGCACAAACATCGGTTTTGTGATCTATCATAAAAACAACATTCAGTTATAAAGTTGCAACAACTTGAACACCCGCCACAAGTATCAGCAGAGTACTGCCATTCTTTGTCTAGCCGAAATATTCCAGAATCCGGAGAGTCCATGGGGGGTGCTGTTAAAGTTAGGTGAAACACGGCGAGGGCACTATCTTGAATGACTACCGCTTTGAGATATAATACGGAATAAAAATAATACTTATGGAAATAAGAAAAATATTTCCAAAAACGCAAGTCTCCAAAAAAGAAATATGATACGTATGGTGCGATAACATACAGAAAACATCCGAAGGTCAGTATATTAACGAAGACAATCAAGTAATTGACTATACGAAAGGAGGCCCATCTTAATTCTGTAAATGTCATATGAGATGATTGCTTTATATAAAAAACAGGGTTCTGTCGTAGGCTTGGTTCACCGTGGGCAGCCTTGCCACTTCTGCTATGATACTCTCATTCTCCGTTGAGGAAGTCAATGGCAGGTAAAGAACTCTCCCTTTGCTTGTCATCACAATGCTTCTTCAATATTTGTCTCATATTCTCACAAAATAGGGTAGTGCCACTAAAACAACACCGACGAATACAAGGATGTATACATTCGATATAAAATAAGGGAATACAAATAGAGCGACTCCAGTAATTAGCGGAACTATTGCTTTTTGTTTTTTACCATATATAAAAAACCCGAAGCCGATTACCCCGAAAACCATTCCCCAAATAAGTAATGATGCATTCCCCATTTTAGAATTTACTTTTCCCTATTCACACATAGAACAAACAGTTACAAAAAAGACGATCTGGTACATCTTGATTTCTGGTAAGGCACGAACCTTTTTCCTCATTTGATGGTTAAGCAGTGTGTACCTGTGCAATGAATTTCATCCATGAAGTCTCTTAGTTTAGTCTGATCCATTTCTCATATTTCTCAGCTAACTTATTAATTGTGCATTACACAATTTAATAGGTTCTTTTATATATAACGAGTAAAAATATATTGTCTACTAAAAGTAAAAAACAATAAAAATAAATCTAATTAATATTGTTTAGGTTGATAACATTAAACACCGTATACCAGTTTGGTGGATTATACTTTTTTAAAGTATAACAAGTGTTCAACTTAAGAAGAAAGGGCATTTATTGTGTTTCTCTGTATGCTTGAACATAATACAATTATAAGAATAATTTGACAATTTATAGAACGTTGTTCTATAATAGAATATCGTTCTATAGGTCTATTTTAAAAGGGGAAAATATGACTAATGTTACTGCAAAAAGAAAAGAGCATGAACGCCAGGAGCGTATCCAGCGGATATTGGGTGCAAGCGGCAAGCTTTTTCTAACAAAAGGCTACCTGAATACCACAATGCGGGATATCTGCAAGGAATCCGAGCTTTCTACCGGTGCGGTCTATTTTTATTTTAAAGGCAAAGAAGAGATTTATGCTGAGATCTGTGTGGAATCGTTTCATATTCTACTGGGGATGTTTGAAGCGGTCATTGATAAATATGAAAAACCGGTGGATCGGATCTTTAGATTTCAAAAGGCGGTGGTTGAATTTTATACAAAACATAAAGAGCGCTGGAAAATGCTGACCAGCGGGTTCCGGAACGCCGGTTTAGATCCTGAGCTTCTAAATAAGATCGAGGAGGTCCATATAAAGCTTCTTTTAACCACGGAATCAACGGTGTCTGATTTTTTAAAACAGAAAAAAACCAACAAGAAGTACCAGAGCCGTGAAATAACCATGGGCTTATGGGCCATCGTTGAAGGTCTTTTAACGCTGCAGTATCAGGGCCATTTTGTACATACGGAAATGGGTCTGGAAGAGCTGATGGATATGCAGATGGGGATATATCTGGAAGGCTTGTAGTGGACGACTTCGTAAAAAGCCCATCTACTGCGTTGCGCTGCAGCCTCATTCATTCCAGCGTACACAAGTACGCCTCATTCGTTCGGTTTTGCGCGCCTTATACCTGGAGCTTTTTACAAAGCCGTTTTTTTTAGTTGAGTAAAGTTTTTATATAAAAAGGATATGCTGTGAAAATTAGATATTTTAATTGGAATTACTTTGGGCTGTGTTTAGCCGTTCTGCTGTTTCTGAGTTCATGTGCTTCAAAGAATCAGGATAATATCAGAAAAGAAAATGCGGATTTGTTTATAAATGAGCTGAATAACAGAACTGAAAATCAGCTTGAGAATAAAAATAAATTTACACTGTCCGACTGTATTCAGATCGCAGAAAAAAACAGTCTAAAAATAAAATCTGCTGAGATACAAAATCGGATCAGCCGTCTGGAAAGAAAAATATCTTTTTCAAATTTTCTGCCCAAAATAGATCTTGAGGCCACCTATCTGATCGGCAAATACAAACCCACCCAGAACATGGGGGGCGGCTGGGGCCAGGTGAGTGACAGACATTTTAATACTTCGGTTATTTCAGCGCAGCAGTCGATCTTTGTTCCTTATTCATGGTTCCTCTACCGTATTTTAAGTAAAGGGGAGGATATATCTGAGCTTGTTACCGAACGTACCCGTCAGCTGATATCGCTTAAGGTCACCGGCCTTTTTTATAGATGTCTTACTTTAAAGAAGGTAGCGGCCGGACTGAAGTCAGCGGTTAAAGGTGATGAACGGCTGTTTTCTGAAATCAACAAATATTATAAAGAAGGGCTGGTTCTTAAAAGTGATCTTATGGAAGTTGATGCCTCTCTTACCTACCGGAGACATCTGCTTTCAGAAAACAATAGACTGCTTGACCGGAGCATGTCACAGCTTCTTGAAACACTGGGACTTGATCCTTTTAAAAAGATTGTTCTTTTACCGGAAGATAAAAAAGAGATCATCCTGCCCTTACTGGAAGACCTGGTGATAGAAGCACTTTTAAACCGTCCGGAGATGAAACTTCAGGACAGAAAATATGAAATAGAGCGCGATCAGGTGAAAATCGCGATTACGAATTTTCTCCCGGTAGTATCAGCCATTGGTAGTTTTGAACATAACACGGATTCATTTCTAAAATACAGCAGCCAGTGGGTCGGCGGTGCCACGGGGGTGATGTCATTGTTCAACGGTTTTGCAAATATTAATAAATATAAAGCGGCCCGGGAAAAAGAAAAGCTTTCCTATGTTGAGCGTGAAGAAGCCTGCCTGATGGTCATGCTTCAGGTTCAGCAGGCGTTCCAGAATGTTCAGTCGGCAGAAGAAATAAGGGTGGTTGCTGAAAAAATAGTTGATGCAAAGAAAGAAAAATTAAGGGAGGAAAATGCCCGTTACAAAGAAGGGCTGATACGTGTTTCTGAATTATTAAAAGAAGTCGCATCCGCTGATGAAGCAGGCGCAGATCTTTTTGGTGCAGAATATAACTACCGGGTCTCTTTGTCAGCGCTTGAAGATGTGACCGGGCGCTAGGAGCAGAGGGCATAGAACTTGGAGTATTGTGTGATAAATCTTTTCTTGGTGTAATTTTTGTTTCTTTACGCACTTTTCTCTGCTTTGCGGGAGAACGGGTTAAAGGGTTAACTCTTTGCACCATGCGCCATGCTGTAAACACAGACGTTGTAAATAAACATTATTAATTACTACCGGGAAATAGATATGTTTAATCTCAAGATGAAAAAGGCAATAAAAGGGTTTACTTTAATGACTGTTTGTCTGCTGACGGTTCTTTTTGTTTCGTGCAGCAAAGACGCAGAAGAGAAAAAAGAGCCTTCAGTCAAATATGTGAAGGTTTTAAAGGTCGAAGCGCAATCGGGTTTAAGAACGCAATCATTTCCCGGAATGTCACAGGCTGTTCGGGAAGTAAAGCTTGCTTTCAGAGTTGCAGGGCCGCTGGTTAGGCTGCCGGTGGATACGGGTCAGTATGTTAAAAAAGGAGAACTGATCGCGGAGATCGATCCGCGGGATTATCGGGTCAATGTGAATACTGTTAAAGCGCAGCTTAATGTTCTTAAGGCCCAGCTTGAAGAATCAGAACTCCAGTATAACCGTTATAAAAATCTATATGCCCAACAGGCCGCACAAAAATCAGTCTATGACCGGGCGAAAGCAGGATATGAGAGCCTGAAAGCCCAGGTTGAAGCAACCGCAGAAAAACTTCAAACCGCAGAAAATGCGCTTTTTGATACAAAGCTTCCGGCTCCTTTTTCCGGTTATGTTGATTCTAAACATGTGGAAAATTATGATAATGTCCAGGCGAAAGAATCCATTGTCTCTTTTCTGGACTGTTCTTCAATCGAGGTCGTCACCGGTGTTCCTGAGGAGCTGCTGGCAGACGGAATCGATCTTACAGGATTTTCCTGCAGCTTTGATGCATACAAGGGTAAGTTTTTCAAAGCAGAGTTTAAGGAACTTGGCAGAAAACCGCAGAAATCAAATCAGACTTATCCTCTTACCGTTATATTGAAAGAGAACGATTCAAAGATGATCAAACCCGGAATGGCGGCTGCAATATTTGTTACTTTCAAAAACAGGGAAGAAAAAAAACCTATTTGTGTACCCAATGCATCACTGGTGAGCCTTAACAAAGATGAAAATTATGTTTTTATCTATGAGGAAAAAAGTAAAACCGTAAAAAAACAGAAAGTATTGATCGGAAAACTGACCTCCCGCGGTGTGGAAATAAAAAGCGGTCTTTTACCTGGCCAGGTGATCGTTACAGCCGGTGCAGGTTTTCTAAATGATAATCAAAAAGTCAAACCCCTTCCTGATGCTTCAAGCAGGTTCTAGAAAGGCCAAAGATGAATCTACCTGAATATTCAGTGAATCACCGGTCTGTTGTACTGTTCCTGGTCTTTCTTCTTGTGGTCTGCGGTCTCTATTCCTATCAGAATCTGGGAAAACTTGAAGACCCTGAATTTACCATAAAGACAGCCACCATCATCACCCGCTATCCGGGTGCATCTCCCCTTGAGGTGGAGCAGCAGGTCACCGATGAGATCGAAAAGGCTGCCCAGCGTCTTGAGTCGCTGGATGATATCCGGTCTATTTCAAAAGAAGGTGTTTCAATCGTATATGTTGATGTGATCCAGTCCTACCGGAAAAAGACGCTTCCGCAGGAATGGGATATGCTCAGGCGGAAAATAAATGATGTGATTCCCCGTTTGCCAACTGGTGCGATGGCGCCTGAGATATATGATGATTATGGAGATGTTTTCGGGATATTTCTGGCATTAACCGGTGACGGCTACTCCTATGCGGAGATGAAGGATTATGCGGTTCTTCTCCAGCGCGAGCTGATGATGGAAAAAGATGTTAACCGGGTGGAGATCTGGGGGGATCAGCTTGAAAGTGTTTATGTTGAGATAGAACGGTCAAAGCTTTCAAAACTGGGCCTTCATCCAGCTGAGGTGATAGAAGCACTTAATTTGCAGAACAGTATCATTGATTCCGGCAGAATTGATACGGGCAGCGAGCGGATCAGAATTGATGCCACAGGCGATTTTAAAACCCTGGACGAGATTGGTGAGCTGGTTATAAAAGGCAGAGAAGACGGGGAGCTTATCTTATTAAAAGATGTTGCTGACATAAAAAAGAAGTATCTTGATCCGCCTCAGAATATGATGCGTTTTAACGGCAAGCCTGCCATCGGGATTGCGATCTCAACGGTTTCCAAGGGAAATGTTGTTGTGATGGGTGATGCGGTTAAAAAGCGTCTGGATGAACTGATGGAACAGTTCCCGGTAGGAATTGAGATCGGTCATGTTTCCTATCAGGCGGATACGGTCAGAAGCGCGATCAATCAGTTTGTGGTGAACCTGATTGAGGCGGTAGCCATTGTTATCGGTATCCTGCTGATTACCATGGGAATACGAAGCGGGCTTCTTATCGGTGCTGCGCTTGTCCTTGCAATTGTTGGTACCTTTGTGGTGATGCTTGTTTTTGGTATAGATCTTCACCGTGCATCGCTTGGCGCTTTAATTATATCCATGGGGATGCTGGTTGATAATGCCATTGTGGTAACAGAAGGGTCCCTGATACGTCTGCAGCGGATGGATGACAGGATCACAGCAGCGACTAAGCCGGCAATGGATACGGCCTGGCCTTTGTTGGGGGCAACCCTGGTGGCCATCGCTGCTTTTATGCCGGTTTATCTTTCAGAAAACAATAGCGGCGAATACTGTGAGACCCTGTTTCTGGTTGTGGCTATTTCTCTTGCCTTAAGCTGGATCATCGCGATGGTTGTTACCCCGGTTTTATGCCAGATGTTTCTTCGTGTTCCGAAAGAAAAAAGAGGGACAGACCCCTATGCCGGACCCATGTATCGAAATTACCGTTTTGCCCTTCAAACAGCGCTTCACCACAGGAAGTTGACTCTTTTGATCATGGTCGTACTTTTGTTTCTGGCCGGTTATGGGTTTGAATATGTGAAGAAGGATTTCTTTCCCAATTCAGACCGGGCGCAGTTTATGGTCGATTACTGGCTGCCGGAAGGATCCCGCATCCAGAACGTTTCCGAGGACTTGTCTGAAATTGAAAAATATCTGATGACAAAAAAAGAGATAAGTGCCGTCACAGCAGTTATCGGTTCAGGTGCTCCCCGTTTTTTCCTCTGTTATGAACCTGAAATTCCCAACTCAAGCTACGGGCAGTTAATTATTAATGTTTCTTCGCGTCATGATATTACCGGTCTTATTGAAGAGATTCAGGAGTATCTTGCTAAAAATTTTCCACAGGCTGAACCGCGTGTCAGACGTTTTGTTCTTGGGCCTGCGGTTGGTTTTAAGGTTGAAGCCCGTTTTAGCGGACCGGATCCGAAAGTATTAAGAAATCTTTCATCTCAGGCAAAAAAAATCATGAGCGCAGATCCTCAGACCCAAGATACCCGTGATAACTGGCGTCAGCGGGTCAAGGTTTATAGACCTGAATTTTCACAGCCACGAGCCCTGCGGTCTTATGTGGCAAGACCTGATATTGCAAGATCCTTTGCAATGGCATCTGATGGTGTGCCCATTGGGGTTTACCGTGAAAAAGATGAATTGATGCCGATCTTTGTGCGTTCTCCATTGTCAGAAAGAGAAAATATTGATGCGATAGAAAACATGCCGGTAAGAGGGAAGGGCTCTTCCAGTCTTGTCTTGAGGCAGGTTTTAAGCGGGATAGAAACGGTTTTTGAGGATCCCATTATTTACAGGTATAATCGGCGAAGAACTATAACTGCCCAGACCCAGCCAAAAGAAGGCATTACCGCAAATATGATAATTGCAAGAGTGAAGCCGAAGATCGATGCCATAAAACTTCCTCCGGGATATTACCTGGAGTGGGGCGGGGAACTTGAAAAAGATGGTGAGGCCGGGGATGCGATAAATTCTAAACTTCCGATCGCCTTTGTCTTGATGGCAATTATTGTGGTCGCGCTTTTTAACGCATTTAAACAGCCGCTTATTATTCTGCTGATTCTGCCGCTTTCCATAATCGGGGTGACGGTGGGTTTACTTATTACGGACAAGCCGTTTGGTTTTATGGCCTTACTTGGAGTGCTGAGCCTGTTCGGGATGCTGATTAAGAATGCGGTGGTGCTTCTGGATCAGATCGATGTTGAGAGAAGAGAAGGGACTTCTCCCTATCTTGCGGTGATCAACTCATCAATCAGCCGTATGCGCCCGGTACTGATGGCATCCTTTACAACTGTACTGGGTATGATACCGCTTCTCGCGGATCCGCTGTATGGGGCTATGGCTGTGGCGATCATGTCCGGGCTGTCGTTTGCTACTGTGCTTACCCTGATCGTGGTGCCGGTTCTGTATACCATGTTTTTTGGGATCAAGACGAAGGTGTAAGTGGAGATAGAAAAGAGCAGAGAGCAGAGAGCAGAGGGCAGAACCTTATCTCGCCCGCGTTGCTTGAGTTCGCTGAGCACACAGAGTACATCGGTATGTTTTTATTTTTAAGATCAATGCCTTTTCAGCAGACCCTGTGTACGCTGTGCTTGATGAAAGTCAAAAACATAAAAGCAACTTAATTTGTGGAGCGTCTCAAGGCCTTGAGGGGAATTGGATCTTGGGATGCGGAGTGCGGAGCTTTACGATTTTGCCTCGGACTCCATTTCCAGTGGCATTCTAACCTGAATTGTAAAAGTTTGGACTTGATCTGACAGACCTTGCAGAAAGTTAGACCTCACCTGAAATAAATTCATTATACTATCCAGTTAACCTGAAAATTAAAAAAGAACACAAAAATAATTCCGTTTACCAGAAGTACCTTTAAATCATTTTAAGAGAAAACAGAATTAAAAGTTTAGCACGTACTGTTGACTCTAGGTTTTGTTTAGGTTACTAGAGAAAATGTGAAAAAGGCAGAGCGTAAATCCCGCCTTTTAATTTTAAGTACTAGATTAAATCTGATGTTATCGTCCCTTAAGGAGCAGGAATTGACATTGCTTTGAAACTATAGTATTGAATTACTTCTTGAGGTGTTTTGAAATGATTCACTTTCGGAACAAAAGTATAACCATCTTTATTAGGAAGAATAGTTGTCTGAGAAAAAAATAAGGGGGGATGTGAATGATGCAAAATGAAGTCGTAATCGCCAGTGCTTGTCGTACAGCAATTGGAAGTTTTCAGGGATCATTAAAAGGCATTCATGTAAAGGAACTGGGACGGATCGTTGGGAAAGAAGTCATCCAAAGGGCAAAGATAAAAAAAGAGGATGTTGATAATATTATCTGCGGCAATGTGATTCAAGCCGGTGCAGGTGGTAATGTGGCGCGTCAGATACAGGCGGCTATAGGAATCCCCTGGGAGGCTTCAGCCTGTACAGTGAATCAGCTCTGTGTTTCTTCCATGCGCGCGCTAGAGATTGGATGTCAGAATATTCGTTTGGGGCTAAGTGAAGTCAGTCTGGTTGTCGGGGTTGAGAATATGTCTATGGCTCCTTACCTGATTCCGAAAGCCAGGTCTGGCTACCGTATGGGGACTGGGATCCTAGAAGATGCTTTGCTGTTAGATGCGCTCGTATGCTCAATTGAAAATTATCATATGGGAGTCACTGCAGAAAATATTGCAAAAAAATATGACATCAGCCGTGAACAGCAGGACGCACTTGCACTTTTAAGCCAGAAACGTGCGACAGAAGCAATTAAAAGTGGTGCGTTTAAAGATGAGATTGTCCCAATTGAAGTAAAACAGAGGAAGGAATCAAAAATATTTGATACAGATGAATTTCCCAGGCCTGATACCACAGCAGAGGGCCTTTCTTCATTAAAACCGGCTTTTAATGATAAGGGTACGGTTACGGCAGGGAATGCTTCAGGTGTGAATGACGGGGCATCGGCAGTAATCCTGATGTCTGAAGCTAAAGCCCGGAAACTTAATCTGTCTACTTTTGGCAGGGTTGCTGCAACTGCAAATGCCGGGGTTGAACCGGCAGTTATGGGGCTTGGACCGGCTCGGGCAATACCGAAGGTGCTTGAGTATGCAGGCCTTTCCTTTGAAAGTATTGACTATTTTGAGATCAATGAGGCTTTTGCTGCCCAGTTTTTGGGAGTTGAGAAGATGTTATATGAAGAATATGGTTGTAAACTGGATCGGGAAAAGGTCAACCACAATGGTTCAGGGATTTCGCTTGGGCATCCGCTCGGTTGTTCTGGACTGAGGATTATTGTTTCACTTGTTCACCAAATGCGGAAGATAAAAGCACGTTACGGTTGTGCCTCTTTGTGTGCCGGTGGCGGCCCGGGTATGGCGGTTATTGTTGATCGACAATAGGATGAGTGTTTTTGAAGTAAATAATTAAGCAGAGGCTAATTACCACTCCAGAACCAACATAACTTAATATAACCTTAACAATTCAGAGGTCCTTAAATGTCAATATTATGCGATAAGACCTTAAAATAATTTACTTTCTAAACTGTTACCATAATCATAAGTAATTTCGAATTTATTTATTCAGAGGGACTTTTCTCAATAATATTTCAGTTAACCAGAAGTACCTTTGGTTATTTAACTTAAGCAGAGTTTAAAATAAAAGGTGGAGTCGAAACCCTGCCTTTTATAAGTTTAAACTCTGAGTTTTGTATTGTGACACAGCCTCATGGCGGGTGGCTTGA
>CAYLYF010000111.1:0-12020 GCA_964387595.1 uncultured Thermodesulfobacteriota bacterium
TTTCGGTTAGCATTTATGCTGTAAATGGGTCAATTTTAGGTTAGCAAAACTAGATGAAGATTATTTTGTCCATACTCTTGCACCTATGACTATGGATTCCTATTCAGGAAGTGCGATTTGGGACGATTTGAAAGCACAATTCAAAAGACCAGAGGGACAGCGTATTGGAGAAATGATCTTGAGAGAGTTTAAGCCTGGTGGTATTGAATTACTTAATGGAAAAGTTGCAAAAAAATTTGATGGTGAAAGAGTATGGCGTGTAGTATGGAAAATTCTTAAGGGATTGTTTTTTGAAGAGTACGGAAGGTTTTTACCAGAGGATGTCCCCAAGCAACAAATGTTTTTTTCGCCCGGAGAAACGCCACCATCAGATTTTGATTTTTTTCAAAATATTTCATCAAAGGGGTTATATCCAGGAGTGTTTAACTATAAGTATTATTGTTTTGAGGAAATAAATAATCTCCATGTCTGGGCAATTTCACTGTGGGATAAGATTACTATAATAGTTGCTTTCCATGACCCAGCATGCCCGTGTGAGGAATGTAAAGTATAAAGAATAATAATAATTGATTGACTTAACCAAATATATTTTAACAGATCGGAAAATAAGATATGAATGATTTACTCTTTGATATACCTATCTATCTCAGGTCTTGTGAAGGATACGAAAACGAGCGCCAGATGGATGAAAATGTAGCAAACAAACCTATTAATGGGGAATATCCTATGGGAAGAAAGGAAGAAATAACGTGGCCACCATGGGAATATAATGACATAATTGGATATTATAAAATCATAATTAATTCTTCTTCTAATTGGGGTGATCCTGTTAATGGTGTTAGAGTGGAAAAATACATCACCGAAAATAGAAGAATTGTTAGAAATCCATATCGAAAAAAAATAATAATATATTTGAATGATCCATGGTTTCACAAAAAATTATCTTTGTGCGATATGCAGGAAAAAGATTTGAAAAATACATTATTAGAATTGTTGGACGAGTTATATAAAGATGCCATAAAAGGAAAAAATACAAAAAAATATTACATTGATGTTGAATACTACAAAAATTTTATTGAATGTTTAGATATTGAGAAGTATCAAGAAGTTTAAAAGGGGACGATGGCAATTAGTATAATGGTGAATATACAATGTCTGAAATTATGACTGTTGAATCATATAGTTGAAGCATACTGGACTTTACAGACGGGTTACTGGACAAAAACAAGAGTCCCTTTTAAATTAAAGAATAACTGGTCTGACATTGATGTTGTTGCCTATAATCCAGAAACAAAGCATCTTGTAATTGCTGAATCGAAAGTACGGTGATGTGGCTGGGGTCGCCAATCTAGGTTGTTGTAATTACTTGTAAAAGTCCTTTAAATAAGGCAATGTCAGGTCTTAGAAGCTGCTTTTTAATGGTAAAATGGAGTCTCTAAGAAAAAAGGGAGGCATATCGTTTATGTGCAGAAGGAAATACAAAATCCTTACACTGTTTTTGGCACTGAAAAGGACTTTTTAAGCCAAAAAAACGAGTACTTTGGGGATGTTTATTAAGGAGTTACGGGCGGTTGGATTGGTCCGGTTTCAATCAGGCGGACAATAACTTGTTACTGTTGTGTCAACAATTAAATAAATTTAGGTTTTTTGACCTTATATGACAAAACAGCGTGATATAAGGTTTTGTAAAGAATGAGATGCAAAGAAACGATGGTTTTAAACAGGTGTTGATATTTAAGTTTGAAATATGATTTTACCTTATCTTACTGAACGAGATCCAATTGCTTCGAGTGAAGGGACGCTTGACCCTTTGGGGATGTTTCCCATAGCGGATTCTCTTGCGAATCGTCTTGTTCCGGGAGTGCGTGAACGGCAGGTACATCCCAGGTTTTTAACCATTATTGCGGTTGCTTTATCAGTTTGCAGTGATTTTGAAGAAGAAGTAATTGCTGCAGATGGTGTCAGTGAACCCTGGCAGGTTTTTGAGTGGTACGTTGTTGAGGGGCTGGTCAGGGGAAGTGAGATGGGTAAGACCTTGCAGGGTTTGCCGGGTATTGACAAAACAAGGCAGGCCATCAAGGATAGAGTGCCTCTCAATGCTGGCCGTTACCTGAAAACACCGGGTACGTTCGGGTTCCACGGGGTTTATCGTGTTCTTTCTCGTGAGCTGGGTATTGAGGAATCCGGCCGGCTGGGTGAGACAGGTTATAATTTGTTTGTTGAATGGGCAAAAGAACAGAACCTTCACGGCTTTTATGGGTCTGGTAATGGTGATGGAGCGTATATTAAAAGGTTACTGTTTGATGCAGTAAAAGACGGGCTGGGAAAAGGGTCTGTCGCAAGAAAAGGCGGATGGCAGGGCTGGTCATTCATCAGTGAACATTTGCTGCATACGCAAGTTGGCAAAAAAGAATCTAAAGTAATTGTGAAAGCGCTGCGTAACTGTAAAACGGGGTATGCCAAACAGGTTTTAGATTATATGGTTTCAGCCAGTGGTAAAAAGATATATCAGGAAACAAAATCCGAGAAAGAATTTCATAAAGGGTTATCTGCAATCAGTGATCCTGATTTGAAGGAGCTGCTGCATGCCATTAAGCAGTATGAGATGTTTTCTCGTTTTTTACAGGACGCGTTTTTTGACTGTCTGTATTGTATGTCGAAAACCCGATCGAAGACACCGATAAAAGAGATGCTTGTCTTCCCGAGTGTTAAACGCGCTTTTGACAGAGTTCCGCAGCTGTATAATAAACTTTTAGAGATTCTCTCTCCCTTTAATGAGACGTTCCGGTTTGAAACTGTTTTTGCAGATGTTGCAGAGTCAGGAACCTTAACTGACTGGGTTAACTCGTTACTGGAACACCACATCCGGGTTCAAAATAAAAAACCACCTAATGGTAAAGCGCCATGGTTTGAGCGTTTTGATGACGGCAGTTATATAATACGGCCCGGATACCTTCGCAGTGAAGGCGGTCTTAATAATGATGATTATGTGCATGCGTTTCGTGGAACGCCTTTGTGGTCGTTTGCTCGCGACCTTCATATGGTAAATTAAATGGCAAATAACAAAGAAAAACGTCAGGGCTATGAAAAATTGCTGGACTACTGGGTTGCCCCGGATGATGCCGGAGCACCTATCGGCTGTCTGGTAACAAGTTTTACGTTTTCTCCGATTTTTTTCGAAGAAGAGTGTTTGTCCCGTTTTTTGAGTCTTGAATCAGATCCCAATGAAGATGGGCCGGTTTATTTAGTAGAGCGTGAAGAAAAACTGAGCCAGGTTATCTGTGCAACCGCACTTGTTGATCAGAATCACTGCAAAGGCAGTCGCAGTTTGCGATGGGATATGCTTCCGGTCAGGCTCAGGGGCGGCGTTCAGCACGCAAAGATAAGTCTATTATACTGGAAAGAGTGTGTCCGGATTATTATTGGGTCTGCAAATCTTACAGAAGACGGCTATCGCCGCAATCATGAAATTTTTGGTGTTGTAGATTATAAACAGGGTGGGGAATCAGCACGGGATACACTGACAGACACGGTATCCTTTCTAAAAAGAATTATTTCACGCGATGTTCAGGCAGGAGGCGTACAATCTCCGCCTACTGGGAGAGCAGATAAGTTCCTGGATAAGGTGCTGTCTGTTCCGGATGACTGGTTTGCAGAAAACAATAAAACCCCCCGCAAGCAAGTCCGTGTTTCTACGATATTTTCCGGAGGGGGATATCCCAATGTTTTAGAAAAAGTATTAGATGTATGGCCAGCTTCAACGCCGCCGTCTTTGGCCTATGTGATAAGCCCCTTTTATGACCCTCCTGCTGAAAAAAATCAACCGGCAGAAAAGCTCTGGTCCATACTTCGCAGACGGGGTTCGGCAAAAGTTTCATTTTATGGGGATTTAGGGGACGTTGGTTCTAAGACAAATTGACAAAATAAGGCTGTGCTGAGGGGTCAGGTTTTTGCTTGACTCATTAATTGTTTTTCGACTTATATAACATTGAATTTCGGCGATTTTCTATTGATTATGAATATCACTTATACCGCTTTTTTACTTTAGGTTTTGAAGCCTTGACAATCAACTCTCCAGCCAAATTCGCCGCATTCTTTAAGGTATCATCTTGAAGGTGAGCATATCTTTGGGTCATTGCCGGTGATTTATGAGTTAAAAGCTTCTGCAGGGTATACATATCAACTTTTCCAGAGCTTGCAAGCATGGATGCATAAACATGACGAAGGCCGTGAAGGGGTCTGAAATCTTCCGGCAGGCCTGCCTCAGCCTTTATCCGGTTGACCGCCTTCCTTACATCAACTCTTTTTTCACCCTTCTGCCCTGGAAAGACATAAGAGCTTTCTTTTCTTTCATGGCCTTTTAATATCTTTTCTGATTCAGGATTTAAGGGGATCGTCTGGTCTTGGCCACCCTTAGGGTCTCTAATATTGATAAAGCCTCGCTTAAAGTCAATATCATCCCATTTGAGGCTAAAGAGCTCACCACGTCTCATGCCGGTAAAGAGAGCAAGCTTCATCAGATTAGCCGCGAATTTATTACTATCGTTTTCAAGTACTTCGAGTAGTTTTTCTAACTGGCTTGGATTTAAGTCTTCAGTCTTGATATTATTTACCGTGGGCATCTTGATGATGAATCTGAGCTGATCACAGAGATTACTTTTGACTGCGAAGTTTATGATTCGTCTTAAAAGCTCAAGAATATTTTTTACGGTTGCGGACTTTTTGGTCTTGAGCAGTTTCATTCTGAGGCGGTCAATATCAAGAGGTATCAGTTCATACGGTTCTTTATTTCCGAATGGTTCTTCTAAATAGTTTTTATATCGGTTTTGGTCAGTGGTGATACCCTTTATAGGATTTAGTTTTTTATACTCTTCCCATAAGCGGTTAATGGTCCATTTATTGGCCTCTTTAAGTTTTTCAACTCTTTCTTCTTCCCTGCGTTCATGATTTGAAAGCTGATCACCTTCACTTCGTCTGCTTCTTAAGGCATTGGCTCGGGCTGGGCTCATATCATCCCTATATTGGCGTCCTGCTTTCTCTTCAACTCTTTTTCCGTCCCTATAGTAAGGGATATAATAGATCTTCTCAGGCTTCCCCTTGGCGGATATACCCTTGATATAGGTAACCCCCGGATAATCGGTTTTATAGCGTTTCTTTGATGGCATAACCGTCCTTTTTCTAAAATTATCAATTTTGATCTATGGGGGGAATAGCGTATTCCCCCCGCTATTCCCCCCATAGATGCTCATTTTAGCAGTATTTTGCGGTAAGTGAAGCTGTCCTGCACATAATGCAGGGCTTCCCGGTGATTAAGTTTGATTTCATGGTTTGTATCGCTAGATCCCGCTCTTAGATCGGGTCTTCAGCGATACATTCCGGCCAAGATTAAGGGCCGCGATCAGGTATTTGTTTGGAGCATAACCCGAAGGTCATTGGTTCAAATCCAATCCCCTCTACCAAGTAAATTCAAGTACTTAGGAGATTCTCTTAGGTGCTTTTTTTTATGCCTAAAAACAATACCCATCACTATACCCATCACGGATGATACTTCTCTTTAAATGCTTTTACCTTCAAGCGCCCGTCCTGAGCTAAGTCGAAGGGTAGCGCTCCTAAAGGCGAACGCCGCTCCTCTAATCCTGAGCTTAGCCGAAGGATGCTCCTCAAGGCCGGAGGCCGCTCTTTATGCCCTTGATCTTTACGTTCTTGATCGTGCCTCAAGCGCAGCGCTCTTCGAGTGAAACGCTCATTTCCCTGGATGCTCCTCAAACAATGCGCTCTCTTAGTTTACCGCTCTTTAAACGAAGTGCTCTTTTTCCTCTGCGTTCTCCGTGTCTCGAGTGAAGCGGGCGGTGAAACTGTTTTTATGTTTTTCCGTATTTAAGAAAAACAACCTCAAAACTCCTTGACGTTATAACGTTATAACGCTATATTTAGGGAGAAACAATTATAGGGAGGTTTTAAAATGGCGGAACTAAACAAAAGGGCAACCGTATATTTCGACCCTGAAATCCACAGAGCTCTTAAAATTATGGCAGTTGAGACTTCAAGGTCAATTTCAGACATCGTTGATGAAGCCCTTCGGTTGGAGCTTTCTGAAGATGAAGAAGACCTGCGTTCTTTTAAAGAGAGAAAAGCTGAAAAGACGATCTCCTTTGATACGGTCCTGAAAGATCTGAAGGCAAATGGTAAAATTTAGAATTGAAATCAAAAAATCTGCTGCCAAAGAACTGGCCCGTTTACCCAAAAAAGACTTAAAGCAGATAATCAGCCGTATTAAAGCACTTGCGGACAATCCCAGGCCGCCAAACAGCAAAAAGCTCTGTGCGGATGAAAAATACAGAATCCGGCAGGGAAGATACCGGATATTATACCAGATCCAAGATACTATTCTGATGGTGTATGTTGTCAAAATTGCCCATCGAAAAGATGTTTACCGCTAATAGGCAGTTAATGGCTAATAGCGAATAGCTGCAGTTCAGCTGCGGACGACTGACAACTAACAACGGACAGCAGCTAAAAAACTTTTTCTGTTCCCTCAAGGTCTCAAGACCGCTCCTCAAATCCCGGAAACCGGGATGCTCTTAGAAGCCGTTAGGCTGCTCTTCAATCGTAGCAGGCACTTTTCGCAACGCACTCATTAAACTCCAGCTGGTTGCTGGAGTTTATTTGTTTTACCTTGCATAATTTCTTAAATATTTATAAAGTTCTATAAAATATATGCTCAATTATTTCATTGATACTCGGTAATAAACAAGGGCCGATTACTTGGTTATGCTAAAGCTTGGATAATGATAATTATATTTCAGAGATAACCTTATGACCATACAATCAAATCAGTCTGAAATAGTCCTTTACACAACCTCGGATGGCGCTGTTAAAATTAATACTGTATTTCAGAACGAAACCATCTGGCTGACTCAGAAGAAAATGGCCGAGCTTTTTGATGTGGAAGTGCCTGCAATATCCAAGCATTTAAGCAATATTTATGAAGATGGCGAGCTTGAAAAAGCGGGAACTGTTTCCAAAATGGAAATAGTTCAAAAAGAGGGGAACCGCTCCGTTACCCGAAACATGGAGTATTACAATCTTGATGCCATCATTGCCGTGGGCTACCGGGTTAATTCCAAAAGAGCGACCCAGTTCAGGATCTGGGCAACAAAGATATTAAAGGAATACATCATCAAGGGTTTTGCCATGGATGATGAACGCTTAAAGCAGGCTAAAAAATGGGACTATTTTGATGAGTGGTTGGAGCGGATTCGGGACATTCGTGCTTCAGAAAAGCGCTTTTACCAAAAAATCAAAGATATTTATGCCATGGCCATTGGTCGGAAGCATGTCGCGCATACACTGCACCGTGGTGCGGAGTCAAGCGGCATGTATCTAAAATAATCAAGTTTAATTGCCGAGATACCCCGTAGCTTGCTGCGGTGAGTATCATTATGATAAAACAAGCGGTCAGGCACAGATCTTTTTTAAAAAGGTTCAAAATAAAATGCTATGGGCGATAACCGGAAAAACCGCCGCAGAACTGATTGACTCCCGCAGTAATTCCGAAGAATCTAATCTGGGTTTAACTTCATGGCAGGGATCCATTGTTCGTAAACAGGATGTTATTATTGCAAAGAACTATCTGAATGCTGATGAAATCAAAGAACTCAATGAAATTGTTACCATGTACCTTGGTCGGAAGCATGCCGTGCATACATAGCACCACGGTGCGAGGTTAAGCTGCATGTATCTGAAAAAATCAAACTTAATTACCGAGATACACCGCAGGTTGCTGCGGGGAGTATCCTTATGCTGAACAGCAGGCACGACGTCGGAAAACAGTTACCATGGAGCAGTGGTCGGAAAAATTGGATGCTTTCCTGAAATTTAACGAACATGAATTATTGACCCATGCAGGGAAAATTAAAGCGGAAGTGGCAAAGAAAATTGCAGAAGAGCGCTATGAAGCATTTGATGAAAAAAGAAAAAAAGAAGAGGCCCTGGCTTCGGACAGGGAAGATATAAGAGAACTGGAAGAATTGCAGAAAAAGCTGATAGAAAACAAGGACCAAACCGAATGATTGAAGCAGAGAACAGAGCGGAATTAATCGATCCTGTTTTAAAGGAAAAACACTGGGTGAAGTGAAGAGTGGAAAGAGGCCAAAGGTCAAACGTAGATCTGACCCTTTTCCTCAGGCCTTTCGGGCCTGCGTAAAATAAGGCCTGGCTATCAGGGGAAGGGAACAAGAGGCGGTTTGAGAATAAACTATCTGGATATCCCGGAAGCTGAATGTCTTCATCTTCTGGTTATATATCCAAAAAATGTAAAAACGGATCTAACTTCTGAAGAAAAAAAAGAGATTCGTGATCTGGTCAAAACACTTAAGAAGGAGGCCCTCAGCCGTGTACAGGCAATTAAAAGGAAGTCTTAAAGAGGCAATTCAGTATCATAAAGGCAAAAAAAAATTGCAGACCTGCGAGCTGGTCATTCCTGATCCGCCTAAAATTCTGAAGCCGAAAGACATTGTCAAACTGCGGATTTCATTAAGTGTAAGCCAGAGTATTTTTTCAGATATCTTAAATGTCAGTGTTAAAACAGTACAGGCATGGGAAGCTGGAAGGCGTCAACCAGCACAGTCAGCCCTGCGGCTTCTTGAGATCATTAAAAATCATCCGGAATACCTTTTTCAAAAGTCTGCTTGAAAGGGTTTATTTTTTCGCTTTTTCCTGGAAACCTTGTCCCCACGAATCCTTGAATCCTTTGATATTAAACAAAACACAACGCCGGCCCTGAGCTTGCCTGCCGTGAGCCTTGCCTGCCATGAGCCTTGCCTGCCATGAGCCTTGCCTGCCATGAGCCTTGTCGAATTGGTCGAATTGGTCGAAGGGTAGGCTGCTCTTCAAACGCAGTGCTCTTTTTCCTCTGCGTCCTCTGTGGTGAGAATATGGTTTTGATTTATTAATTTAAAGTTTCCTCCCAAACTCAGTGTCCTCTGTGCCTGTGGTGAAAATGGTTTTTGACTCTATGGTTTTGCCCACAACAAAAATTACAACGCCGTTCTCTGTGCTTTCTGTGAACTCTGCGAGAGAATATGTTTTTGTCTTTATGGTTCTTACTACTGACAACAAATGACTGACCACTGACAAATAAAGAGGGAAGTGCCCCTATTTATTCATACCGTCTTCGATTGCTGGATTTTCCGGGCCGGGTGGGAAGCAGCTGTTTTTCCCGGGAAAGGTTTGATGTTTTTCAGGTTTTTTGATTCAGCTTGATTGGCAAAGTAAAGATCCCATCTTAATTGAAGATTCATCCAAAAATCTGCAGAAACGCCAAAATACTTCCCCAGTCTTAAAGCTGTGCTGGGTGTGATTCCACGGCGTTTATTTACAATTTCGTTTATTCTTTGATAAGGCACATGTAAAGCCTTTGATAATACTCTCTGGGTGATACCCAGAGGTGTTATGAATTCCTCTAAAAGCATTTCGCCGGGATGTGTGGGCTCCCGATGGGTCGGTATTCGAACCATGATTTCTCCAATTTATGTTTGATTAATGATAATCAGCTATTTCAACTAAGTCAGGACCGTATTCCGTCCATTTAAAACAGATCCGGTACTGGTTATTGATTCTGATACTGTATTGGCCTTTACGGTTGCCAATTAATTTTTCAAGTCTGTTACCCGGGGGCACCTGAAATTCATCCAGAGTATTGACAGAATCCAGCTGATCAAGCTTTCGAGCCGCTGTTTTCCATAAACTTTTTGGGCATATTTTTCTTGCAAAGCTTGTAGCCTTTCCGTTAAATATGTCTTCAGTTCCACGGTTATTAAAATTCTGTATCATGTATACATGATAGCACGGTATCCATGCTATTACAAGATTGCTTTTAATTCTTGCTTTTAATTCTTTTTAAGCAAGTGGTCAAAGCAAGTGGTCAAGTCTGCCGTTGACTATTGTAACGGGATTTGATACTTGTTGTTAGAAGAGAATAAAAGCAAGGGGGGAAAATATGTCACGGCCATTGAGGATTATATATGACGGAGCCTGGTATCATGTAATGAACCGGGGCCGTCGGGGTGAAGATATATTTCCCGAAGCTGGAGATTTTAAAGTCTTTATTGAACTTTTGCAGGAATCCTGCAGGATGTGGCAGGTTAGAATAGCGGCCTATTGCCTGATGAACAATCATTATCACCTGCTTCTTCAGACTCCGCAGTCAAATCTATCCAGGTGCATGCGTCATATAAACGGAATATATACTCAGAGGTATAACCGGCTTTACCGCAGTGATGGCCAATTGTTTCGCGGCAGGTATAAAGCCATTGTGGTGGATGCAGACAGTTATTTACTGGAACTGGTCCGGTATATTCACCGCAATCCGATACGTGCCGGTATCGTGAAGCAGGTTGGTGATTATAAGTGGTCCAGCCATAAGGGGTATGTATCGAAAAGTAAAGACTGGAACTGGCTCTATAAAGATTTTGTACTGGGTATGCTTGATAAGAATAAAAACCGGCAGATCAGTTCCTATAAACGGTTTATTTCTATGGATGATTCTGATGAAATAGAACAGTTTTTCAAAAAAAAGCATATTCCGTCAATATTAGGTGACGATTCATTTGTTGACAAAATAAAGGAAAAATACTTTAAAGAAAAGCAACATGTGGAAGTACCGGAATCAAAGGTCCTGTCACCGGACATTAATAGAATAAAACAAGAGGTTTGCAGAAAATACAGAATAAGTCCTGAAGATCTACTTGTGTCCAGGCGAGGGGAAACAAATGAAGCCCGTAATGCTGCTATTTATTTGATCCGGCAGTACACCGGTGAAAAGCTTATGAGAATCGGGCGTGAGTTTAATATAGCAAAATACAGTACCGTCAGTAGTGTTGTTCTGAAGGTCGGAAATGAACTTCAGAAAGATAAAAGATTTAAAAAACGGATTAACGAAATCGAAAAACTATTATCCAAAGGTCAACGGCAGACTTGACCCCTTTGCTCAGGTACGGAGTTCAGAAAGGTTTTAAACCTCTGGATTTGATGTACTCCTGCAAAGCTTCTTTTGATACCAGCCAGTTGCGTTTCAGCTTGAATGCCGGGATGGCGCCCCTGCGGGCCAGGATATTCAGGTAGTCCGAAGAATATGGACTGATTTTTGATGCCTGGGCCATGGTGAGGAATTTCGAAGCAACGCCCGGAATCGCTTCAAAATATAGATGCATAGTTCTTTCCAGAGCCCGGCCCACAAAAAATATAAAATCGTCCGTCTCTCCTTTGTTTGCCTTCTCAAGAAGGTCATAATATTTTTTCCGGTCATTTTTTAAAATGACTGCAGGGACATAACCGTTCCGGATAAGGATAAGGTTCATCAGCAGTCTGGCGGTTCTTCCGTTTCCATCTACAAAGGGATGGATGCTGACCAGTTCAAAATGGGCCAGTGCTGCCTGAATAACCGGATGCCCTGTGTTATTAGCCAATCTTTTTCTGGTAAAGTTCCTCATGAGTCCAGGCAGGGATATTGGTTCAGGCGGCGTATGAGATGAACCGGTAATCCTTACGGGGATGTCGCGATACGTGCCGGCGTATTTAGGGTCAATATCCTTTAATATGAGAGAGTGAATCTCCCTAAGGTTTCTCCCGGTAATTTTTTGTGAAGCGTCAGCCAGTTCTTCAACAAACTGGATGGCGTTTTTATGGTTAATTGTTTCAAGATGTTCTTTTAGTGATTTTTTTCCAATGGTCAGGCCGTCTTCCAGAACCAGCCGGGTTTCCTTCAGGGTCAGGGTATTTCCTTCGATGGCATTTGAATTGTAGGTCCATTCAATTGTGAGCTGCTCTTGCAGGCGTGACAGGACTGCCGAAGGGATGGGCAGGTGATCATCAATGATCCGTTTCCCGTCGTCAATTCTTTGGAGAAGTTTATTTAAACGATCGGATACCATAATATATATTTTATCCGATCATTTTGAATTGTCAAGCATAAATGATCTGAGCAAAGAAGTCAAGTCGAAAGCGCCGCAAAGGGGTCA
>CAYLYF010000112.1:0-12013 GCA_964387595.1 uncultured Thermodesulfobacteriota bacterium
GATATCTAAAGTAATATTGATATACTGTTAATCACAGCTAAGTTTCATTATTAAAATTTTATTGCCTAGAATGAGAGGGGATCATGAGTGCGCCAGGAAAAGCTGTCCATAAGTTAATCACTACATGTCTTTTAATCATTTCATTTATATTCTTGTGTGGAGTTGATGCTTGTGAGACGAGACATGCAATCGAAGGAACAGTGGGCGGTGATGCTAAGTCTGATGTCACAATAACGTTGGCAGGTGATGATTCGGACACAACACTCATCACTTCAGAGGGAAGCTATAGCTTTTTTGACTTAGCAAACGGCAGTTATACAATTACGCAAGTAAAAGCGGTTATACCTTCAATCCAACAAGCGAAAGCATTACTGTTGATGGTAATGATGAAGACAAGGTTAATTTTACTGCAATTGAAGTGGTATACACATACACCTTAAGCGGAACTGTAGGCGGTGATATGCAATCCGGAGTAACTATAACATTATCGGGGGATAATTCTGGTACAACAATAACAGACTCAAATGGCGATTACAGTTTTGCAGATCTTGTAAACGGCAGTTATACGATTATGCCAAATAAAAGCGGCTATACCTTTTCTCCAACAAATGAAAACGTAACTGTTTTTGATGTTAATACAACAATGATTGACTTTACAGCAACAGAACAGGGTACGGGTACGGGCATTGAAATGGCCCTCATTTCCGGCGGCACTTTCCAGATGGGCTGTACCCCTGGAGATGCGGAATGCTATTCTAATGAATCACCCCGTCACAGCGTGACCCTTTCCTCCTTTGAGATCGGCAGATATGAAGTAACCCAGGGCCAGTGGGAGGAAGTGATGGGGAGCAATCCTTCTTATTTTGATACCTGCGGTGATAATTGTCCGGTTGAACAAGTATCCTGGAATGATACACAGACATTTATTACAACCTTGAACAGCCAGACAGGTCAGAGCTATAGGCTATGCACAGAAGCGGAATGGGAATATGCGGCAAGGGCAGGAACAGAAACAAAGTGGTATTGCGGAAATGACGAAAGTTGCCTTGATAACATAGCCTGGTACAGTTACAATTCAGAAAGAAAAACCCACCCTGTAGGAACAAAATCTTCCAATGCCTGGGGTCTGTATGATATGAGTGGTAATGTGTATGAATGGGTAAAGGACTGGTTTGACTATTATTCCTCTAACAGTGTAACAGACCCTGCCGGCCCTGTTAGCGGCTCTTACCGCGTGCTTCGCGGCGCCAGGCTCTGCCGGTCGGCACATCGCAGCAACGGCAGCAGTCCGTCGCACGCCAGCAGCCACCTGGGGTTCCGGCTTTGCAGGTAGGTCATCAGGTCAGGAGCCGTAGCGTCCGCGATATTTCAAATAACCATGAGTATCTTTAACAAACTACAAAGTCACAGGTGCCAGACCCTTAAATCTTGCCGGAGTTTATATAACTTTTGCTAATAGCAAAAATATTGGTGAGATTTTGGAGAAAGGTTAAGAGCATCAGCTCTTATGATCGTTTCTTTTCACCGGACCGCTTATCCTGGACCTTGTCCATGAACTCGGGAGTGATGACGGTAAGCCCTTCTTTTTTGGCGGCCTCTACCACACCGCCAATGACGCGCTTAAGAAAAACATTGGGTACTTTAACGATTTTTACGCAGGCCTCTTTTTCCCATTTTATTTCCGGATCAAAACGGGTACAGGCATAGTAAACCGCTTCAACGGGTGCGGCCTTGCTGCCGGGAACCTTAATTGAATAGGGCTTGGAATGTTTGCTGAACCAGAACTGAATGTTGTCTCGAAAACCAAAATCGACCGGGATCCGCGGGAAGCCTTTGCCTTTTAAAAGAGCATTTTTCCATTTTTTCTTCATGATTATTTTGTCGATTTCCAGTACCAGGTGTGATGCATCTGAGGACGGGATCGGTTGTAAAGGCTGGCTGTCATCCCGGGTGCATTCCATTACCTGTTCTGCTTCTCCCACGATGTCGGGATATTTAAACAGACCTTCAGGCGGGGCGTCGCTGCGGGTTGAAGGCCGAAGGGTAAAGATGTTGTTCTTCATCTTCTGCCCGCTTGTTTCTCCTGGGTAGCCCAGCATTACGCAGTTTTTTAGATACTTTTTTTTATCAGGAATAAAATTAATGGAGCAGACTTTATCCCTGATGATGTTAAGTGCGGTATTGCTGCTTGGGCGGGTAATCAGCAGCATGGAATGTTTTTTGCCGCCGGTGACGACATAGGGAAAACAAAGGGAATAGGGACCCAGGTTGGTAGAGCCATCTTCATTCAGGGTGCTGATGAGAACCACCGGCATAGGATAGAAGCTGGACGTTTGATAAAAGTTGTCCAGTATGCGGATCTCTGCAAACTTTTTTGACATTTAGTCATCCTCCAGATCTCAATGGTTTGAATCGACGATGGCTTAGAGCTGCTTCTAAACTTTAATTACAAATATTTTTTTGCAAGTTTTGAAAAACCCTTTTTGGCTCCCTTTATCACACGGTCTTCAACACAGTATGATATTCTGAAATGACCCGGGCAGCCGAATCCGCTTCCCGGAACCACAAGGATTTTTTCTTCCTGCAGTTCTTTTACAAACGCTATGTCATCAATGGGTGATTTTGGAAAAAGATAAAAGGCTCCTTCTGGGATCTTGAATTTATATCCCATTTTAAAAAGCATATCGCACAGCATATCTCTTTTTTTTCGGTAAATATCGATGTCTCCTGACAGTCCCTGCAGATGCCTTACCGTATGCTGCATGATTGCCGGGGCATTTACAAATCCCAGCGTCCGGTTTGAAAAGATCAGGCCGCTTAACATCTCACCCATCGGTTCAAGGGAAGGGTTAACCGCAATAAATCCAAGTCTTTCTCCCGGGATAGACAGGTCTTTTGAATAGGAGGTTACGATCATACTGTTTGAATATGCCTGAAGAAGGCTTGGCACCGAAAGATTGTCGTAGACGATTTTGCTGTAGGGTTCATCGGAGATCAGGTAGATCTCTTTTTTAAATTCATCAGACTTTTGTTTAAGCAGTTGTCCGAGCGCATCGATCGTTTTTTTGTTATACACTTTTCCGGTGGGATTGTTCGGCGAGTTTATTAGAACAGCTTTGGTTTTTTTTGATATGGCGTTTTCTATTTTTTCAAGATCAAGGGAGAAATCATCTTTTGAATTGACGGGTTTTAAAACTCCCCCGAAGTTGTCCACATAGAAATTATACTCAACAAAATAGGGAGCCGGGACGATTACTTCGTCTTCCGGGTCAAGTATTGTTTTAAATATTACGTTTAAGCCTCCCCCTGCACCGCAGGTCATGATGATGTGTTCTCCGAATATTTCCATGGCATGTTCTTCTGAAAGATATTCTGCCACAGCCTCCCGTGTTTCCGGGTATCCTGCATTGGGCATGTATCCGTGTAATCCTTTTGTCCGGTCTTTTGCAACAGTTTCAAGGACTTCAAAAAACTTTTCAGGGGGATCTATGTACGGGTTGCCGATACTGAAATCAAAAACATTTTTTTCACCAAATTCTTTTTTTAATTTTGCGCCCTGTTCAAACATCTTTCTTATCCAGGAGGCTTTTTCCATAAAGGCGCGTACTTTTTTTGATATTGCCATGGTGTTTCCTTATATTTGATCCTTGTGAAAAACAGCTGTGTGCTATTAAATTTATTCTGAAAAAGTATAGGGTCCCTCTGTTTTTGTGTCAATCAAAACCTTGGTTTTTGGTAGAAACCGGAAGTTTTTTAAAGGTTTTATTTATCTGGTATATTACGTGCTTATAAGTGTAAATGTTGTTTGGAGGATTTTTAAAAATCTGTGCCGGTATATCGGGCCTAAATGCTGCTCTATGCGTAACTACATGAAATAGCATGTAAAATATACGGGGCAGATATGTTTCAAGCAAAGATCAAAACATTAAAAGCAATAGCAATTGCTAAATCAAAATGATTTTATTATTAGTAAACGGTTGATATTTATATTTTGACGTATTGGGGTAAATACTAAATATAAATCTTTTAGCGTAATTATTTAATGAGGGAAGCATTATTTAGGCTCAGCTTAACGGGGCAGACACAAGAAGACCGGTGGCCAGTGGGCTTTTAAACCCTAATGAGGATGAAGGAATAGAAGTAATCAAACAAATTATAAATTCTGTTTTCAACCGGGCACAGAAAATCGATGAGGTCATCTGTTTCTGTGTTCCGGGTGAGCCCGTTGACAACTCGGCATCAACTGTTTTTCATGAATCTGTTATAAAGATGCATCTTAAAAGCCTTGGTTATTCACCCATACCCGTAAATGAGGGACTTGCTGTTGTTCTTTCAGAACTTGCCGGGAATAATTTTACCGGAATCGTGATAAGTATCGGCGGTGGTATGTGCAATGTGTGTTTTTCTTATCTTTCCGTTCCTGTGATAACATTCAGTATCCAAAAAGGCGGTGATTATATAGATCTGATGGTGGGAAAAGCGGCGGGTGAATCTGCAACAAAGATCAAGATGATAAAAGAGGTTGAACTGGATCTGACCATTGCGCCAAGGAACAAGGTGGAGACGGGCCCTCATATTTTTTATGATGATCTTTTTTTCACCCTGATTCAGACGATGCAGAAAGTTTTCGGCTCAACAGACAAGATGCCGAGAATTTCCAGTGACCTGCCCCTTGTTTTAAGCGGCGGTTCTATCATGCCGAATGGATGTAAGACAAAATTTGAGCAGGCAATGAAGGATGTTAATCTTCCGGTTAAGATCTCTGATATTGTTATTGCGGAAAAACCGCTTTATGCAACAGCAAAGGGTTCTCTGAAAATGGCCATGGAAGAAGGAAAAATGTAGCATGTCCCTTTCTGTCATTATTTATTCCCCTGATAATATCAGGGGAAAGATCATACTCAAAACGATTCACCTGGAAAAAATAGAGTCTGTATTATGCAGTTCTTATTCTTCCGTTGAGGATGAAGTCAAAAAGAGAGTCCCGGATGTAACCATTTTTGATACAAAAAATAATTTTTGGGGTGAACTGGATTTCCTGAAAAAGCTTCCCCAAACCACAAGGATAATTCTTGCTGAACCCCAGGACATATCATTTCTTAAAAATACAGACCTGAGAAACGACCTTTTTACGCCGGAACCGTTTCACCCGGAGTTCATTCTTTCCCTTGTTAAGGCCATCCTTGAATCCAGGCTAAAAAAAAAGTATTTTAAAAGCAGCCTGAGCCGTCTTTTAAGTGCAGCAAGCACAGGCCGGTTGCTGCTGGTTAAAAGTTTTCCCGTATTTTTGATTCTTCTTGCCGGTGTCATCGGCGGTTATATCTACTGGTGTCTTTCGACTCTTCCTAATATAGAACGCCTTGAAGTTTACCGTCCCTATGAGGCTTCCAAACTTTGATGAACCTATTGGTAATGATGAGACCGGTGCATGTGCCGCCCTTCCTGTCTGGCTGGAGTTCATAGAGAGCATGGGCAGGGAGACCTTTATCTCTGTTGATAACCGCTTGTCAGCAGCAGCCGGGCTAGAGGATTAAATCCGTTTTGCTTCTGCCTTAAGTATCAGGTAACCGCTGTAGATGATCATCAGCCCTCCTATTAAAAGTTTTATTGAGGGTAGCTCACGGAAAAAAAGGATGCCGATGATAACCACAATCACCGGTTCTGAATAGGCAAGTATTCCAGCGTGCTGGGCTGCTACATGGCGGAGGCCTTTCAGGTAAAGGGTAACCCCCAGAATGTTGACGGTAAGAGAATAAACAAGAAACATAAAAACCTGATTGATCTCTATTGTGAAAGCAGACTGGCTGATAAACGGCGCAATAAAAATGACAGTAAACGTGGACTGATATAAAAGAATGACAGCCGGTTTTAGAAAATGAACCAGTTTTTTGCTGATCAGTATAAGCATCCCGTAAAAAAACCCCGAGCAGGTGCCGTATATAATGCCTGCCATATGCTGACTGTTTATAGCCAGGCCGTTTGAAGCGATTAGGAAGAGTCCGATGATTGCGGTAACCAGTGAAATAAGGGTCACTTTTTCAAGTTTTTCCTTTAGAAAAACAGGTGCAAGCAGGGCGGCAAAGATGGGTGCGGTGTAATGCGTCAGCACAGAATTTGCCATGGTTGTTTTTGTGTAGGCGGTATAAAATGTATAGGTATTCCCGAGCATACAAAGTGTTGATACCAATAGCCACGGAAGATGTTTGCCCACGAGCAGTTCTTTAAATCTTTTTGTAGCTAAAAAATAAGAAAATAAAATTGCTGAAGTGAAAAGAGCGGGATAAAAGATGATTACCAGCGGTGGAAGACCGGTATATCTGATAAAAGGGCCAATCATTGAAAATATGGCCATTGACAGCGTTATGAGGAACCCGCCGAAAAGATGTTTGTTCATATAACTTGCTCAAGCCCACGGGTATTTATAGCTTCGGAAAATGAACTTTTTTTAATGCCGTCAGGTGGTGCTATTTCAGTGCGTGCAAAATTGTCTTCTTCAAGCACCTGTTGGAGATGCTGTGCTGAAGTCTGTTCTTCGAGATGAAAAAGAATGAGTGCTTTTAACTGGTGTTCAAATTCCATTCGTAAGGGTCTGTCTCCTCGTGCTTTGAGCTCCGGCATACCGGGTAAAATGTTTTGAGCCGGTTTATACAGCTTGTAAAATGTAGTTGCTTTAAGTTTTTTCCAGGGCTGCAATGAACATGGCCTAATAAATTTCCTCTCGAAAATTAAGTACTTACGAAGGCCGAGCGTTTATAGCGTATTTCTAATGTCAAGTAAAAAGTTGTGTTTTCTTAATTTTTTTTACCCCTTAAAAATTAAAATTTAACGTACGCAAAAACCTAACCGGAAGTTACTGAGTATTTTTAGGGAGTTGTGTCTTTCCCGATAATAATTAATTTAAGATATATTAACGTGTTAAAGGCAAGCGGCTATTTTAATCTTTATTGGGTTGCCATGCAAGGAGAATGTGCTAAGTCTAAAGTTAAGAACCCTCTGTCTGGCGGGCGGCCTGAACCTGTCAGGTAAGGACGTGTTCCGTGTTCCAAGAGCAGCGTTAGTGCTGTCGGCACTGATTTTTATGGATTTTCCGCCAAAGTAGGAGTTATAAAGACAATAAAGGATAAATGTTTACCTGAGCTTTGTTTTTGACTTGACAAACCGGTAGGTAGATTACTATTCTATCATGTTAGGAAAATAAATTTTAAAGGAGAAAATTATTTTGACAGTACAAGAGATTAAAAATGAAAAACTGAAAGCTTGGGTTACTGAAATTGCTGACATGTGTCAGCCGGAAAAAATAGAAGTGTGTGACGGTTCCCAGGAAGAATATGACCGGTTAAGCAGTATGATGGTTGAAAAAGGGACTTATATAAAGCTGAATGAAGATAAAAGACCCGGCAGTTACCTGTGTATGTCTGATCCCGGTGATGTGGCTCGTGTTGAAGACCGGACATATATCTGTTCCCAAAAAGAAATTGATGCAGGTCCTACCAATAACTGGAGAGATCCCGCTGAGATGAAGGAACTTTTAACCGGATTGTTTACGGGGTCCATGAAGGGAAGAACCTTATATGTCATTCCTTTTTGTATGGGGCCGCTGGGTTCGGATATTTCCCATATCGGGATTGAGATAACGGATTCTCCCTATGTGGTCTGTAATATGAGAATAATGACCCGCATGGGCAGAGCCGTACTGGATGTGCTTGCTGACAGGGATTTTATCCACTGCCTGCATTCAGTAGGCGCACCTCTTTCACCGGGACAAAAAGATGTTCCCTGGCCCTGTAACCCTGATAATAAGTATATCGTACATTTTTCTGAAGAAAGGGCTATCTGGTCTTATGGCTCTGGTTATGGCGGAAACGCGCTTTTGGGTAAGAAATGCTTTGCTCTTCGGATAGCATCGGTAATGGCTAAGGATCAGGGCTGGCTTGCGGAACATATGCTTATTATGGGGATCACATCTCCTGAGGGTCAAAAAAAGTACATTGCTGCGGCTTTTCCAAGTGCATGCGGAAAGACCAATCTTGCGATGCTTATTCCCAGTATGCCGGGATGGAAGGTCGAGTGCGTCGGTGATGATATTGCCTGGATGAAGTTCGGTGATGACGGCAGGCTTTATGCGATAAATCCGGAAGCCGGTTTTTTCGGTGTTGCTCCCGGAACATCAATGGAATCAAATGAGAATGCAATGCATTCCTTAAAGAAAAATTCTATTTTTACAAATGTTGCCCTCACCCCGGACAAAGATGTGTGGTGGGAGGAAATGACTCCGGATGAGCCTGAGGCGCTTACCAGCTGGATCAATGAAGCCTGGATACCGGGCTGCGGCAAAAAAGCTTCTCATCCTAACGCCCGTTTTACTGCGCCCCTGTCACAGTGCCCGATTGTGGATGCTTCATGGGATGATCCGAAGGGGGTTCCTATCTCGGCGATTCTTTTTGGCGGCAGACGTTCTTCTGTGGTTCCCCTTGTGAACGAGGCTTTCAGCTGGCAGCACGGTGTTTTTCTGGGAGCGACCATGACCTCTGAAATGACTGCAGCGGCTGCAGGCAATATCGGACAGCTGCGGAGAGACCCGTTTGCCATGCTTCCATTTTGCGGCTACAACATGGGCGATTATTTTACCCACTGGCTTGAGATGGGCAAAAAGGCGGGCGCGGTCCTGCCCGAAATATTTTATGTGAACTGGTTCAGGCAGGACGATATGGGTAAATTTTTATGGCCGGGATACGGTGAAAACAGCAGGGTTCTGAAGTGGGTATTTGAAAGAACCTGTGAAAAGGCTAGTGCTGTTAAAACGCCTATTGGTTATATTCCGCCAAAAGAGGCACTTGATGTTGCAGGGCTTGGGATCTCAGAGGATGATATGGAGGAACTTTTAAAGGTTGACAGTGCTCAGTGGAAAGCTGAACTAAAAGGGATAACAGATCATTTTAACCGTTTTGGCGATAGACTGCCCCAAGAGATGTGGGATGAGCTGAAGGCTCTTGAAGAGCGCCTGGGATAGCATTGGTTTGATCAGATAAAACAAAAGGCCGGCATATTAAATGTCGGCCTTTTTTATTTTTTAACACGTTTTTTATGGCTAACAGGAGCAGTTCCTTTTTGTATGCTGCAACGCCTGCACTTGTGGTGACTTTGATTGTTTTATCATTTAATTTTACTCCAAGATTTTCTGTTATTTTTCTTTGATTGTTTATCTAATATGGGAATAATAATTATCTTTGATGTTTTGACCTCGTTTTTCGGCTGAAGTGAGCCGTCAAGCGGATTTTCAAAAGACCTGATGTTGCAGTCGGTGCTTTCAGACATGAAGTCCTTTTTGATGTGTTCAGCAACAGCTGTATCATTTAATTTCGGCTCCATCCATATATCCACTCCGCCGTTATATTTCCGGTCGTAGAGGGCAAAGGCGAAGAATTCACAGTCAAATATATCATTAAGGCATTGATATGTCTTGTATGTAATGCTGTCAATATCCTGTGACTGGCTTATTTTGAGGATATAACCGTTGATTGTCTGGAGGTCTATTCCTCTGGTTAAAGAATAGAGAAACTTAAAAACGGTGCGTGTGTTATTAAAAAGTCTTTTTATGGCAGTTTTCATCTTGTCTCCCTTTATTTTCTGCATAAAGAATACGCAAATGGGATGCCATAAGTTAATTATGCTGAAATTACGATGGTTTATATTGATATTGGCTTATTGTTCGGGGTGTTTAGGAGGGTCTTTTTGATGGTTTTTTGACGCTTTTGCCTATAAGAAATGAAGGATTTAAGGATGAAAAAGCAGAGAGTTAAATCTGCTCCTTCCGTTCATTTCCCGTCGTAGTTTATCGTGACGGTGCTACCCGCGACAAGTTTGAGACAAGCGAAAGCCTGGATGCTGAATTTTAGAGATTGTCATTCCGCACATGATGTGGAATCCATGTTCTTGTCTGGTCAAGGCGAACAATGACATGTTCTTCTCTTGAAGTTTCTTCCAGCACCAGAGGTGCTTAAGCAAATGTGTTTTTTTGCTCTATCCGCTATTCAGAGAATAGATCAAAGATCCCTTCAACCAGAGCAGCAGCACTTTCATCAACATCCTTTATGCTTTTTGCCAGCATGTATGCCGGGGAGGTGACGACTTTATGTTCTTTATCTATGACGGCTTTATTAACCGGGCAGTTAATATGTTTAGCCCCCATTTTGTTAATAGCATCTGCAGTACCAGGGTCGTTTCCAATGGTTATCTTTGCTTTTATTCCACGCTTTCCAAGTATTCTTGCGATCAGTGCAGGAGCGATGCATAGCGCTCCCACAGGTTTTTTTGCATCAATCATGCTGTTTACCAGGTTTTCAACATCAGGTCTGACCGAGCAGACCGGGCCGTCGTCTGCAAAGGAGCAAAGATTTACAGCGGCACCAAATCCGCCCGGGAAAATAAGTATATCGATATCATCGGCACTTATGGCGGAAATATCTTTAATGTCTCCTCTTGCTATTCTTGCTGATTCGACCAGCATATTTCTTTTCCCGGAATTTATAATTTCATTTGACCTGTGATTGACAATACGTGTCTGTTTGTCGTTTGGTGCCATGCATATAATATCAGCACTTTTTCTGTCAAGATGAAGAAGGGTTAAAACAGCTTCATGTATTTCGCTGCCGTCCATTACCCCTGAGCCTGAAAGAAGAACGCCTGCTTTCATTTTTTTACTCCTTTTGTTTGAATTGTTACCTGTCTTTATAGCATTATTGAAAAGCAGAGTTCAATAGCTGATATATTTTCTTGACAACATTTTTCTTTTATGGATTAAATAAAAAGGCTTAAAAAGCAGACAGTTTTAAGAAAAGTTAAAATTTAATAAAAGGTTAGATGAAAAATAGAGTTTCATTTCTTATAATAACGTCCGGAACCGGGAAGCAGCGAAGGTTTTCAATCAGCAGATATTTTCTTTATTGCGTATTTTTTCTTTGCGTGGTGCTTTTTTCTGTGGGTGTGTTTGGTGCCTGGAAATTCAGAGAGAATATTGATTTAAACAGAAAATATCTTCAGCTTGAGGCTGAAAGAGTGCAGCTTGAGTCTGTTGCAAGAAACTTAGAGGATATTAAGGCTGAGGAGTCTACCGTCCGTGACCTTTTGGGTATTGAAAATGTTACCCTAAAAGATGAGAATGAATAAACCTGCTTTTCCTTTCGATATTTTTCTTTTTCGTATTAAATGCTATTTTACTAAAGGGAGTTTTTCTAAATGGGTGTTTTTAAAAAAGATGCGGATATGAACAGACTTGATACGATTATCGGCCCCGGCACAATTTTTGAAGGGTCTTTAAACTCCAAGGAAAGTATTTGTGTGGATGGTACTGTAAGGGGTAAAATAATCTGTGAAGGAACTGTTATTATTGGTGAAAAGGGAAGGGTTGATGCAGATGTTATGGCTGATTCAGTGATTTTAAGCGGTATGGTAAACGGTCATATTGTAGCGAAATCAAAGCTTGAAATAACAACAAACGGTAAATTAAAAGGTGATATAAAAACAGGCAGCCTGATTATTGCAGAAGGCGTGCTTTTTGAAGGAAAGTGCCAGATGATAACAGAAGAACATGTATTTGAACCCCCCGCTCTTCCTCTGCTTGAAGAAGATAAAATACAGGCGTAGTAAATCCTAAGAAGCAGCTAATAGTTAATAGCTATTCGTTCAGACCTATTATTCTTTCATCATTGGCTTTTTACTATTAGCTGCAAGTCATTAACTGCTGTTCCATCAAGCACAGCACTCTTTTTTTGAACGTATCTGTATCCCTTACTGTATGAATATCTTTCCCCTTGATTCCTTTGGATCATACCCGCTCAACCGGAGGTGGCTGAATTCTGAGAATTGAAATAATTTTAAATACGAGGGGTTATTTATGATTAACGGGGCTGTTTTTTGTTGTTTCGAGGGATGTTTTCAGAATTTGTCCATATTAATTCATTATATAGAGCCTGTCCAAAAATATAAAGTGCTTAAGTGACAGTGGGGAAAAGAT
>CAYLYF010000113.1:0-12006 GCA_964387595.1 uncultured Thermodesulfobacteriota bacterium
AACTCTTTCACTCTGAGGGTTTTTTTTTAGGCTGAAAATCGCTCAGCTTAGGTATAATTAGATTTCTTGACACGGCGTTGATAACTTTATATAAATATATATTGTAATTTCACAATTACCGTGAAAGGAGGTATTATGCCCGGGCATAATACTAAAAAATCGCTTAAAGAAAGTCGCAAAAATATTCTTATTCAAATGACTTCTAAAGCTGAAGGTAAAACAGAAGAACGAGTTATTCTGTTTCAGAATGATGATGTACCAAAATTTCTTGATGAACTAGACAAGTTTGAAAGTGACTCCCGTAAAACTTCTATTATGATAAAATAACTTTTTAATTTTTTTGTAGAGGAAGCGCATCAATTAGATGCGCTTTTTTATTATGGGTAACCCTGCACGCTTAGTTAAGTCAAAGCTTATAAATATTGAGATAATTTCTCGGCCATTTTCTTTTTTCGATTTTATCTATTTAAGGCTTAATTCAATTTTATAAGCACCTAAAAAATATTTTATTAAAATATTTTGGTGTTTTTATAAAAAACACATAAAAGCTTATTTCTCGCTGATTAAACAATCAGTAAAGACTGTATTGAGCTAAAAGTATTTGTATAATGCTTAAGAGGTGTAGTAAAGGATCACGTCTTTAAAGGTAAAAAAGAGAAGTTGTTTATATAGTTGGGATCATACCTGAAGGTAAAACCAGGTTACAACTCTTCATTTTTATAAAAAGTTATTTTTTGTCCTCATAGACTTTGTCAGGAACTTCCTGACTCCCACTGTTTCAGAACGGCTTCAACGGTATTTCGTACCATGGCGCGTGCTTTGCTTCTCTCAAGCGTGCTTGAAAGAAGTTCATCATAATTTGTTTCCGTATGCCGGACATGTGCGGTTACTGCAAATCGAACAGCCTGCTCGTCCAGTTCTTTTGCTGCTGCACTACGCCCAACGCGACCACTGTACTTTCTGCAGGCATGTTCGGCAATGAGTGCTTCCCTGCCGGTTGGGCAGTGTGGATATACTTCGCGAACACGAACAGCGAAACAACGGACATACTCATGGTCGAGTTCAGCCCGGCGGTGATCTGCATGGAAACGTCGGATTTTCCGCTGTTCGGCATCGGCTTTACACTCAAGTTCAGCATGTTCGAGGGCCTCATTTTCCACAAGGAGCCCCTGTCGTTCATAGCGTTTGCGTGCACGGCTCCATTTCAACACGACGGCGGAAAGTCTTGAGTGTTTTCGAGAACGGCGTGTGAGCGCGGTATCTCCGGAGGGCAGGAAAACAAGATGATCCAGATCCGAGCAGGTCAAACATGCTGCGCCCTTGTTTTCCTTCAGGGTAATCCACGCGTGGCTACCCAGGTTCTCCCCGCATTCATTACATCGCGACTCGCGACTTGAGATGAACACCTTGAGCGGATTGACATCCTTTTTCTGAGTCATCATTAAATCCTTTATTCATCCAGTGTCCGGTGGGATGTTGAATCTTCATCAACCCAGTCTTCTTCCTCAAAGACCATTCCCTTTCTTCCCGGAACCTTACGGATCGGACCGGCTTTATAAAGCCCGCATGATTTTGGTCCGTAACAAAATGTTTCGGTCCGGTACTTCTTTTTTTCGGGATTCCAGTGGTCAATTATTATTTCAACCGGCATTCTGCAGCCCCAGATACAGCTTCTGCATTTTGCTTCATAAGTGCGTTTATCAAGGCGACAATGTCCACGTGACCGGTAGATTTCAAGGTTGGGAGGTATATCCAGCCAGGGAGGCGGTTTGGTCTGAAAATCCTGACGTTCTAATAAATTAAGTTTGCTTGTTTTGTAAAATCCTGCAATTTCAATTCGTGTATCTGAAACAGGATGGGACTGCCCACTTATGGTGTCGCCGAATCGGAACTGATGTTTGCTTTGTGTGGATTTTCCTATTCCTATAATAAACTCTCGATTATCGGTTCCGACCGTACCGGCAACCCCAAGAACATAACCCAGGTAGCTATGCTGTCTTTCATCAAAGGAACGAAGTAATCGAATCCGCGGCTGTACAGAAATGATTTTCCCCTGCCAGGATGTTTTTTCAGTATCCATGAGTGTAGTAATTCATTTCGTAGGTTTTCCATCATTAGCAGTTTGTGCAAACATTGCACATACTGAATATTTAGTTATATATCAGATTATTGCAAATAATTTTGCCATATAGGGTCAAAAATGCAAAGAAAATCCCTATTTAAATAAAGGCCAGACAACTTCAGCCTTGTTTAACCCCGGCGATTCTTCTGAGAAATGAAATGACTTATGGCAAAAAGAAGCTGAAATACAGGGAAGAAATAGAAGGAAGGAAAAGAGGTTTCTTCGTTTTTATGCAACAGGGTGGATGGCGAAAGTCATCGGGGCCTTAAGGCCCTTTTTTATGCTTATAAGTTTTTAATACTATGCATCAATTTCTTCAAGCCCTTTTTTTATTTCATCAATTCCAAGTCCTGCGGTATGTGCAGCAGCGGCTGCAGTAAGAAGATCTGACAGAGAAATCTCTTTTGAAACGTTTACGGTTATGTCTGTTTTGTCCTTGAAAACATTCAGCACAAATTCTGTTTTCCCATCTTTTTGTTTTTTAATTTCTGAAGGGAAGATGTCTGCTTTTTTTGTACCATAAGACACAACCGTACAGGTCGCGGATTTTTGAAGAGCCGCAAAGCCCGGGTCTTCTGAATTCAATATCAGGGTTTTTTCTTTTGCAATATCGCTTGTAATTTTTGTAAGGGATTTTAGGCCCTTTTTAGCGGTTTCCGTCACTGTTAGTACGGACGGCTCGCAGGTGTATATAAGTTTTTCCATATCTTCTGGTTCAGTTGCGCCTATCCTGATAATAACTTTTTTAAACCCCGCAGTAAGATCCATCATAAAAAGAGCCAGGTCAATCGGGCTGTTGATTGAACCCGGTACTTCCATTGCAGGTATTGAGCTGTTGATTACTTTAAAAAACAGGTTTTTTATTTTATCGTTGTTGCTTCCAGTCACTGCAATAAAATTAATTCTCAGTTTATATCTCCAGAAACGGGCCATTTCCAGAAGGGCTGAAAGTGTGTCTTCCACTTCGATAAAGATCTTTTTAGGGTTGTTTGTAAAGGTGCGTGAAGATGTTTTGCTGTCACGGTTTACCAGTGTTGCCACAGCGCCTTTTTGAAACGCTTTTTCAATTGAGGCATGACGTGAACCTTTTAAAGGAACAAACAGAGACCCCGGTGTTACCTTGCGGTCGTCAACGTAAATACCATCTATCATGGTCAGGCCGATACCGGAAATAAAGCGGCCATTTGTTGTTTTTACGATTTCATTGGGTATTAGTCTTATGCTCATTTTTAATTTACCTTTTCATTTTAAGTTTTAAATAGATAGATCCTCAGTCTGTAGGCGCATTAACCGTTTTTTTCTGAATAGCCGTGCTGAAGATATAGGTATAAACAGGTACTCCTAAAATAAGACCCCAGATATGGAAAAGCTTTCCGCTTATGGTCAGGATGATTAAAACAATCACCGGATTAATCCTCATGTGTGAGCCGTAGATCCTGGGGTTTAGTACATATGCTTCGATGAGATGAATTACCGTAATTAAAAGAACTGCAAACATCAAAGTGCTAGGGCCGGAAGCCTGCAAGGCCACCAGGCATATCGGAACAGAACTGATAAACACACCAATAACCGGAATAAAGCTGCAGAAGAAAACAATTACCGAAAGAAAAGCCACATTTGTACTTAAGCCAAGCATGGAAATACCGATTGCGGTAAATACGGTATTAAAAATTGCAATAATGAACTGGGCTTCCAGGGCCTGTCCAAGAACAAGGGCAAAGTCCCGGATGCTGTCAGCCACTTCGTTATAAATAAAATCTATTTTGGTGTCTTTTAGTTTGGTAAAATTTTTACTGAAGGTCGGCAGATCCAGAAGAATCAGAAAAGAAAAAAGCAGTGCCAGCAGAAAATAGGAGACAATGGAGGCTATGTTTTCGCCGACACTCCTGAGTTTTCCGATGATTTGCTTGATGTTTTCTTTTTCTGAGTTTTCTTCACCAAAACCTGCAAGGATCTGGACCATCGCTGCTGATGGCGAAGCTTGTGGCTTTTGCTCCGTTTCCAGCGTATCGTTATCCCTGTTCTTTTTCAGTTCAGGAACGATATCTGTGAGCATTGGATAATTATCGCCAAGATTAAAGAGAACCTTGTCTGTGCTTTCTATGTAGGAGGGGAACTGATTAATAAATCCACCGGCCTGGTTTATGACCCGGGGTACCAGAAATAAACCAACCGTTGTCAGTATTCCGAGAAAAATTGAAAAGACAAGTAATGTTCTGGCTGTCCGGAGTCTGATGTAAGGTTCAAGCAGCTTTATCGTGCTTGATTGGAAATATACAAAAACAAAGGTTAAAAAAAGAAGGAAAAAGAACGATCTGAGAAGATACAGAATTCCAAAAAACAGGCCCCAGACAAGAATCCGGGTAGCAAACGGTAAAATGAGATTCCAGGGGGCAGGCAGCGATGATAATATGCTTTTTGTCGGTGTTTGAGACATGTAGTTTTTGCTCCGTTTATCTTATGATATTGTTTATCATATTATATACTGCATTGAAATGCGAATTTTTTTTGATGAGAAAATTTAAAATATTATTTCTTTTTATGTTTTAACATAATTCATATGAATAAACTTTTTAGTAAGAAAAGGGTGTTTCATGGAAAAATATTTTAACATTGCGTTTAGACTTAAAAGGGCATAAATTGTTTGAAAATATTGAAGTAATCAAAAGCAGTAGAACTGTTTTTAAGTAACCGGACGTATGGTTAGGCTTAAATCTGTTTTATAAAATGGATGAACATTATATACTTAAAACACTCATTGATCTTCTGGAAGCAAACCGGATAAAGATTCGAAAAGAACCTTTAGCGGATAGTTCCGGCGGTTTGTGCAGGCTTGGCAAAGAAAGGATTCTTTTTTTGGACAGCGGGGCGCCGTCTCTGGCTCAGGCTGGAAATCTGTGCTTCAGCTCTTAAGACGGTGATTGACATCGAAAATATTTATTTACGGCCTGATGTCCGGGAGTTTGTCAAAGGTAAAACAAATCCTTAAAGGGAGATATTATGAAAGTTCTGGCTATCGGCGGAAGTATGCGTGAAGAAAGTAATACCAACAAGCTGGTCAAAAAGGTTGCAGCATCCACCGGTGCGGAATATGAGTTTATTGCGCTTAAGAATATAAATATCAAACCGTGTACCGGCTGTATGGAATGCATGATGAACGAAGGAAAATGCTCAATAGACGATGATATGCTGGAAATATATGATAAACTCATGACTGCAGATGCGCTGATTGTTGGTTCACCGACCTATTACCTTGACGTGTCTGCTGCTGTCAAGGCAATCATTGACCGGTCCATGGCTCTGAACTACCGGGGGATTGGTCCTATGGCAAACGAAGACATGCCCTGGCTGGGACAGCACCCGCTGTCCGGAAAATTGGGCGTGTCTGTAGTAACGGTTGCCGGAGCCGGACATGAACGCGCGCTTGAATCGTTGCGGATCTGGATGGGGGATTGTCATGGTTTGGAACTGGTGGCGCAGCTTGCTGAACCGGTGGGTATGGGAGATGTTGACGACATGCCGGAAGTTATGCAGAGAGCAGTTGAAGCAGGGAAAAAATTGGGCGAAGCACTAAAGTGCTGAAGATAAAAACAAGGATAATGCGGAGCAGTAAATGGCAAAAAAAGTAGAAAAGAAGAAAAAATCGGAAGAAAAAACGAAGAAGGCTGCAGAACCTGAAAAGAAGAAAGAAAAAAAAAGAAAAAAAGAGACCGCTGAAACCATGGCTGCCCGTCAGCGGGATATCTCTGTTTCTGAGTTTTTTGCAAAGAACAGGCATTTGCTTGGTTTTGATAATCCCCGAAAAGCATTGCTGACAGCCATTAAGGAGGCTGTTGACAATTCTCTTGATGCCTGTGAAGAAGCAGACATCTTTCCGGACATTGTGGTTAAAGCAGAAGATCTTGGAGACGACCGTTTTAAAATAATGATACAGGATAACGGACCCGGGATCGTAAAAAAACAGATACCCAATATTTTTGGAAAACTTCTTTACGGATCAAAGTTTCACCGTCTGAAGATGAGTCGTGGACAGCAGGGAATCGGCATCAGTGCTGCCGGTATGTATGGAATGCTGACCACCGGAAAACCGATCGAGATCGACAGCCGAACGGCAAAGAATAAACCCGCGCACCATTTTAAGATCCAGATCGATACCAAGAAAAACAGACCGGAGGTTATTGATGACCAGGAAGTAGACTGGGACGTTGAGCACGGAACCCGGGTGGCAATAGAGCTTGAAGGAAAGCATATTCGGGGAAAACAGTCGATTGATGAGTACCTGCGTCAGGCCGCAATCGCCAACCCCCATGTGGAAATAACATATCATGAGCCGGGCGGTGAGACCATTGTCTATGAACGGTCAAGCAGCGATCTGCCGGAACAGACAAAAGAGATCAAGCCCCACCCCCACGGGGTTGAACTGGGTGTTTTACAGGCAATGCTTAAGAGCACGAAGCCCAGAAGTGTTTCCGGCTTTTTGCAGCACGAGTTTTCCCGTGTTTCACAAAAGGTGGCAGATGAGATCTGCAAAAACGCCGGGCTTTCAGCTAAAGCGTATGCGTCCCGTATCGGCAGACATGATGTTGAGCTGCTTCTGAAAGGGATTGAAAAAACCAAGATAATGAATCCTCCGACCAATTGTGTGGCACCTATCGGAGAAGAACAGCTGGTTAAGGGGCTGGCTTCGGTTGTGTCTGCTGATTTTTATGCTTCGGCCACCCGTCCGCCGGCGGTTTACAGGGGCAATCCGTTCATCATTGAAGCCGCTCTTTCGTACGGCGGCAAAGAGCAGGAAGGGGATTCACCCGCCCGGGTGCTTCGCATGGCCAACAGGGTTCCGCTTTTGTATCAGCAGGGAGCCTGCTGTGCTTTCCAGTCTGTCATACAGACAAAATGGAGAAACTATAACCTGTCCCAGCCCCGGGGCGCTTTGCCTGTGGGGCCGGTGACGATTGTTGTGCATATGGCTTCTGTCTGGGTTCCTTTTACCAGTGAATCAAAAGAGGCTATCGCAGCATACCCTGAAATTGAAGAACAGATCGTTCGGGCGCTTCAGGAATGCGGCCGGAAGCTGAAAGTCTATCTGTCCCGCAAAAGGAAAGAGGCGGATTCAGAGCGCAAAAAAGATTATATCAAGACTTATATTCCGCATATCGGTATTGGTCTTCGGGAACTGCTTGGTTTTTCAGAGAAAGAAGAACAAAATGTGGTTGATACGCTCACCGGGCTTTTGGAAAGGCATAAGGATGGCTAAGGGCCAAGCGCGTGGCGCATAGAGCATAAAAAAACTGTCTGTATAACACGACATATATATTTTTAAAGATCAATAAGGAGCAGAAATGGCAGTTAAGAAACCGGCGAAAAAAGCGGTAAAGAAACAAGCATCAAAAAAGGCTGTAAAAAAAACAAGTATAAAAAAAACGGTGGAAAAAACATCTGCTAAAAAGATAGAAACACCCAATATTTCCCGAAGTCCGGCAATGAAGAGTCTTATTTTGCAGGCAAAGGATATCCATGATGAGATCAAGGGCGGCAGAAGACCGTCGCTTCGGGTTCCGGTGAGAAGTCTTTCAAATGTTACTTTTTCACCGAGAAAAGGTTTTTTTACCATTGGAAAAAAAGTAAGCAAAAGAACACTTTCCTATCAGACCATAAAACCTTTTGCCCAGTCTGTCCGGATGATGGCTTTTGCCAAGCATTTAATAAACACAGATGACTTTGCTTCTAAACGTGAGGTTTATTACATGTCCAAAGGTTCCTCAAAAAAAGGAGTAGATGCTGCGCAGGCAGGATGGGGCCCGGCTTCTTTTAAGGAGCAGAGTGAGTCTGATACGATAATGGATGATATGGAAGCCATGGTCGGGGTGAACCGCGAACAGCTTGGATTTATTCCTGCTGAACAGAACGGCTCGGTTGCGGGTGAGCTTATTGTTATTGACATAGATCCTGCCACCGGTAAAAAAATTGAGATCAACTGTACCGCATTTGGCCGGGGGAGCTATTCTATTCCTTCCCGGGTTGAGGGCTTAAAGTTCAGGACAAAGGCAAAATTTGTTCTGGCCGTTGAGACAGCAGCGCTGTTTGAGCGCCTTAATGGTCATGCCTACTGGAAGGATGCAAATTGTATCATTATTGCCATGGGAGGTGTGCCCACCCGTGCCAACCGTAGATTTGTAAGAATTTTGTCAGATTCATGTAAACTGCCGGTATATGTTTTTACGGATGGTGATCCTTATGGATACAGTAATATCTACAGGACCATGAAGGTGGGTTCAGGAAATGCGGCCCATATCAATGAATATTTTTGTGTTCCAAATGCCCGGCTGATCGGGGTAACCCCTCAGGATATCACGGACTATGATCTTCCCACCCACCCCCTTGAAGATAAGGATAAGAAAAGAGCCCAGGATGCCATAAAAAATGACCCGTTTTTTAAGGAAAATAAACAGTGGACACAGGCGCTTAAAGATATGATCCAGATGGGCGTCCGTGTTGAACAGCAGGCTTTTGCCGCCCGCGGGCTTAATTATGTTATGGATACATATCTGCCGCAAAAGTTGAAAAATCCAAAGAAAATGCTTCCCTGACCGGCAATGTTTTGCCTCAAAAATCCTTTGTTTTTTATTCTTATATGATTTTTTTGGTGGATTTTGCCTTAAAACTGGTATAAAATCCCTGACTTCATTTATATTAATGTGTTATATTATAATATTGCACGAGCCGGGTTTGTAGCCCCAACTTCCAGGGACAGGCATCGTCCGGTTTAACTTTTAACGATATAAAAGTAAGGAGAGAACAATGGAAGATAACAGTAAACTTATTGGCGAGAGTCTGTACAGATTTCAGTCCGCGATCAACGAAAGCGGAATATCACTTGAAGAGTACATCCGTAATAATTATACCAATAAGTGGTTATCTGATAATCTCTATAATGCCATGGCAATCAGAACGACATTTGTTAATGCCATGAACCAGTATCTGGTAAATGAGGGACTTTTTAATCTTGAAAAGGTCATGATGAGCGTTATTACAGACCCCCTGGCCCACGATATAGAGCATACACCCTCAATTGCCTATAAGGGTCATACTTATGTAACGACTCACAGCATGATCTACAGCAAGTTTATGTCCTGTTCGAACCGGAAGATCAAGGGTGTTTTTGTTGATTCTCCGAATATTCGTCTTGAGATCGAAAGTCCGGTAAATGAACAGCGCGGCAAATATCTGGCAGACTTTTCACAGATGGATATTGAACTTAACCGGAACAGCGGAATAGATCTTGATACCTATTACAACAAACCCGACCAGGTGCTTGAGATCCTGAATGCGGACATGGCAAAAGTAAAAGACTTTTTTGAAAGAATGATCGTTTTTGCCTGTGAAGAGATCAACAAAAGGAACCGTGATAATTTAAAAGAGCTGGGTGTTGTTATTGAAGTGCCGAAAACGCCTTTTCCGTCTTTTTCCAAGGATGAAGGTGTTGAAAAATACGGTGTCAAGGGACATGAGCAAAAGCTGGGCGAACAGACAGAGGCACAGTTTTTCTGGATAACCGGACTGATGAGAGAAAATTATGATCTGGTCTATCCCTATCTTAAAGCAGACGGCTCAAAATCTGTTCTTTCCGAGATGAAGTCTCCCAATATTTTTAACTATGATATTCTTGCCAAGAGCATTGATGCAAAGACCGGAAAGCATTCTGTTGCCCGTGAGATTTTGTCCGGTGCGATCAGAGAATGGCTGTATGAACCGATCGTTGACCGGATCATTGACAACAAAGTTCTTCCGGTTCGACCCATCATAAAAGATGGGAACATTGAGAACCTTGATGAACTGGGCGGATACGGTCCGTTTCTAAAATTTGTTTCAATGAAGGATGCTGAAGGAAAATCAATTTTCCCAGACACTATGGGCGGCGGTATTGGAATTGAGCGAAGCCTGTATACTCTGCTTTGCGGAGAAAAGATAAAGAAGATCGATGATATAACCTTCTTCGGGAAAAATCCGGACTCTCATCCGCTTTATCTGTTTTAACTGAATTTAATCTTGAAAAGGAAACTGATGCAGAAAGATACGATCAAAAATATTTTAAAGCTTGAGCCCAAAGAGCAGCAGATAACAGTAAATGCCTGGGTGCGGACTGTAAGGGATTCAAAGGGAATCGCTTTTGTTGAACTGAGTGATGGCACCACCATAAAGACGCTTCAGGTTGTTATTGAAGAAAAGCTTCCTGACCGTGAAGCTGTTTTAAAAAGAATCAGTACCGGATGCAGTGTTTCTATTACGGGTAATCTTATCCCCTCCCCGGCAAAGGGACAGACCCTTGAGCTGAAGGCAACCTCAGTTGAAGTTGTGGGGGAAGCACCGTCTGATTATGTGCTGCAGAAAAAAAGGCATTCCTTTGAGTTCTTACGGGAGATCGCTCATCTTCGTCCGCGAACCAATACTTTTGGAGCCGTTGCCCGGGTGAGAAGCGCAATGAGTTTTGCCATACACAAATTTTTTACAGAACAGGATTTTGTGTATGTTCATACGCCGATCGTTACCGGAAGTGACTGTGAAGGTGCGGGGGAGATGTTTCAGGTAACCACTCTTCCGGAAACAGATCCTCCAATGAAAGACGGTAAAATTGATTACGCTCAGGATTTTTTCGGAAAGAAAGCATCGCTCACCGTAAGCGGTCAGCTCGAAGGTGAGACCTATGCCTGCGCGCTTAAGAATATATATACCTTTGGCCCGACTTTCCGGGCAGAGAACTCTAATACCTCCCGGCATCTGGCAGAGTTCTGGATGATCGAACCGGAAATGGCTTTTTGTGATCTTGACTTGAACATGGATGTGGCAGAAGCCTTTTTAAAATATATTTTCAGTTATGTCCTTGAAAACTGTGCCGATGACATGGACTTCTTTAACAAGTGGATCAGCAAGGGCTTGATAGATAATCTTCAAAAGATCATTAAGAGTGATTTTAAACGGATCACCTATACTGAAGCCATTGATGAGCTGACCAGAGCAAAAGCCAAATTCGAGTTTCCAATCAAGTGGGGAACAGATCTCCAAAGCGAACATGAAAAGTTTTTAACCGAAAAGATCTATGACCAGCCGGTGATCTTAACGGATTATCCCAAAGAGATAAAAGCTTTTTACATGAAATTAAATGAGGATAATAAAACCGTGCGCGCAATGGATGTTCTGGTGCCGCGCCTGGGAGAGATCATCGGCGGAAGTGAACGTGAATCAGATCATGATAAGCTTGAGCAGCGCATCAAGGATTTCGATCTTGATCCGGCGGATTACTGGTGGTATCTTGACCTCCGCAAGTTCGGCAGTGTGCCCCATGCCGGTTTTGGACTTGGATTTGAAAGAGCGATTCAGTTTGTTACGGGAATGCAGAACATTAGAGACGTAATTCCGTTTCCGAGGGCAGTTAAGACACTTGACTTCTAGATTTAAAAAAAAGAGATTAAAAAAAGGGCAGCACTTAAAGGTGCTGCCCTTTTTATTTTATGAAATCAAAAGATTAGTGATCATCATTTGACCTGCAGTAGCAGATGCTGCGCTCTTCATTTGCCCAAAGAGCTGTAGCGGTCAATGTTTATCATTGACTCAAACGATGCAAAAGAAATGGTGCCCGCAACTTTGGTATCGACAAGCCGGGACTACACTCGTTTATGTGTTTGTCTTGGCGGGCCCAAAAACTCGCTTTGCTCAGACAGTTTGGACCCTTCTCCCTCAGCCAAACACAACGTTCAGCCGCGTTGCAGGGGTTTTAAAACTTAAAAAAAACAGCTATTCAAGCCACACAGTAATTTCTTCAATAGGCAGGCGGTGACGGGGAATGCTGTTTACCGGAGCAGCTGGGTCGGGGAAGCCGACTGAAATAC
>CAYLYF010000114.1:0-11814 GCA_964387595.1 uncultured Thermodesulfobacteriota bacterium
GTTGGGCGATTGTGAGGTGTCTCCGCGAAGCGGTTCAGTTCTAAAAGTAATATATTGTTTTTCCAGTATCGTAATATTTCAAGGTCTTATCGCCAGGTGGACTTTTTTAGTGCGGTGAAACATTAATGTTATCAGAATTTATGTGCAGCATTATTGTAACATTCGTTTGTAAGGACAAAATAACTAAACTGTATACTTATGTAGAAACGCCCTAAGAAGTGTTATTTATACTTATAAAAGAACTAACAAGATAGATTGCTAAAAAATGTAATAAATATTATCTTGGTTCTGGTTGAAGAATTATTCTTCCTACAAAACGTAGAGTTTACCTAATATGTAAGTTAGCCATTTAACAATTCACCAATATAAGAGGAGGAAGTAAGTATGAAAAAGGCATTGATAATAGTATGTATGGTTCTTCTGAATGTGGCATTTTTGAGTCTGCCAGCTTCTGCTCAGGCGGGAAAACTGGAAAATTCGTCGGCTCATGACCTGTTTATCAAGAATGAGGTCGAAACAGCTGTCAGCATGCTTCAGGCAATCTTTAAAATACATCAAAAGGGGGAACTGACCCTTGAGCAGGCAAAGAAGCTTGGTGCCGATCTTCTGCGGGAACTTAGCTACGGTACCGAAGGATATTTCTGGGCCGATACGACGGAAGGTGTCAATGTGGTTTTGTACGGCCGAAAGGATGTGGAAGGTAGAAATCGTATTGAGGACAAGGACGATCAGGGCACGTTCTACGTAAAGGAATTTATGGCAAAGGGCAAAGCTGGCGGTGGGTATATCGAATACTGGTTTCCGAAGGAGGGACAAACCAAAAGTCAACCTAAGCGATCATATGTGCTCTTGTTCAAACCCTTTGGATGGGTTGTCGGTAGTGGATATTACCGCTAAAAAGGATAGGGCAACAAGACAGGGCGGGTTTTATACATCCGCTGCTACCAGACAGATATATATAAATGTACGAGAAGAGTCCTTGACGTACCGTTTTGGTTTTCATAGAAAACCCATTCATGTTCATCGCTGTCATATGTAAATACGTCCTGGTTGTAGTCGAAGGCAAAATAGATATCGTAGTTGGCGTCGGTGTTAACCGGAAGGGTTATAGAATATGTGCCTTTGGCCTGTGTACTGTCTGACCAGTTGAGTAGTTTATTGGTTAGGATTGTGCGGAAGTTGGTGATGGAATTCTCAAAACGGTAGCCGCCTTTTTCGTGGGTCCAGCTGCTCCCGGTTCCTCCGGGTTCGTCTACTGTAACTGTTTTTAGAGTAATATCTGTATCATATGTCCCGTTCAAGTCGACGTTTCCTTCTGTGGACGATGTTGCCACGATAGCAATTTCCTTTCCGATACTAAGATCTGCGATAGAGCTGAAGGCTCCTGTTGGGAGCCCCAGATTGCCGGAGGAAGAAAGAATCATGTTGAAGGCGTTTGTCAGATATAAGTTTTCAATCGAAAGATCAAAAGGGATCGTCTCATTTTCTTCTTCTTTTTCTATTGTTATTGCCCATAAATTTGCGGAATAACTGCCTTTTACAGTTTTGCCAAAGGAAAGAGACGACTTTATAACATCATCTGATAATGTTGTAACAGCAATATCTAATAATTCATTCTGGTCGCCAATATTGACAGCTAATAGATAGATCACATCTCCGTTTTTGGTACTGGTTATTTCCAGTTTTTCTTCGCTGCTTAAAAATGTTAAGGGTTCGGGGATTACAGATGTTTTTATAAATTCTTTATCAAACTTGTAGATATATATTTTGCTGTTTTGTCCGCCGGTGAAGGTTATTTCGATGCTTTCATTCTGCTCCAGTGTAAGCTCCTGATTACCTATAGATATCTGGGAAATCTCATATTTATTCAGAAATGAATCACTGCAAAAAATACCCCAGGCAGCAAAGTCTCTGTATGTGTCTGAAAGATTAAGTCCATCGTAATTGTTAAGCTTTTCAAAAGGACTTCCTTTGGCTACATGTTCGATCATGTCTTTAAAGTTAAGCCCTTTTTTTTCAACCAGAAACTGAATAAAAGCTGAAGCCGCGTATTCATAGCTTTGATTCAGATTCCAACCATTTGCATTATTTATTTTTCCTGTTGTTGATAGCGGGTAACTGAAAAAATCAAAACCTGTTTTTTCATGTAATGCATCGAATTTTTTGCCCGGCCAGGCAACTCTGTAACCGGCATATTCAGCGCTGGCTTCTATCCACCAAAAATTTGCTGAATTTAAAAAACCGGAAATTCCATAATATTCTGCCTGTATCCGGTGAAAAAGTTCATGTCCTATTGTTCCATAGGACTGATTATATTGAAAATCGCTTAAGACTGAAGTCGGTAAATGAATTCTTTCCCATATTTTTTCATAATTTGGTGATCCGCCGAGAGACACCCACCATGAATCAATCTTAACGGTAATCGGGTTTTTTGATGTTCCCCACAATAAACCAGGTGTTGTTATCGGATCTTTGAAATCATGCACAGCAACATAGCTGTTTAATGCTTTTTCAAGGAGATTATTCATGTCCTGTATGAATTTTGGATGATTGGTGTAATAAGAAGTTATGGGATACAGGGGGTTTTTATAGATTGCGCCTGTCCAGGGGCTGTCATCAAAAATCTGGCTTTCTTCTATCGATGATTTGCTGTAAAGAATTCTGAAATTCAAATCCGGAGTTATGTATACATTATTGAGTAGTTTTTCACCAAGCCATGTTACCGGTATCGTTAAAATTCCACCCACAACTGAACCAATTACAAAGATACACAGATGATCGGTATAAAAATTGAGTGTCTGATTTTCGATATCTACCTGGTAAGGTAAGGGCAGCCAGAACTGTTCCTCTTCATTCCACCGCATTGCCATTAATTGATCCGCTGGGGAATAGTCTGGGTTCAGGAGTTCGAGATCATATTCTGCTTTTATTTCAATATAGTCCTTAAGTTCTTCCAAACCATCAATGCTCACCTCATAAGCAAGGTTTTTGGCAAAGGGATTAATCGAGTTAGAAGGAGGATTGGTAACACTTGATAAAGATATTGTCCGTTGCGTATCAAGAAAATCAGGGGGAAGGGTTACGCTGATTTCATCATCACTGTTTATACTTTGTTCCTCTGAAGAAGGGCTAAGGGTTTCAGTATAAAGAGGAGTAACCTCAATATCTTCCACTGTGAAATAAACAGTATTGCTCTTTGAAAGCCCTGCTTTTACCTGAATGCTGCCGGAAGCTGCATCTGCAGGGAGGAGAACCCTAAAGGTATCATCGGAAACACCTGTAATAAGGACTTCATTATCATTATAAAAGGCCTGCAGCTCTTCTAATATGTCGGAAAGAGGCGTCTCAAATTTTAAGTAAACAGGTGAACCCGCCGCACCGCTTTTAGGATAATAATCCTCTATTATTAATTCTGATGCAGGATTAATCAGGTTGCAGCCGGTGATAAATGTAAACAAAAAGAAGATGGTGATAATTGAAAATAATATATTTTTCACTTTACACCCCATGATAAATATTTTAATAAAACACAAAGTATTGTTAAAAACACATATATATCTAAATCTTTTACCTGTCAACAGGAAACATTAATATGTTTTATGATCTGATTTTTGATTCCGAGGGCTTTGTTGATACCACACTCAGTGGGGATGAAGGTCGCCTTGCAGCAGACATGCTACCACCCATTTTAGAATCGGACAAACCGCAAAAGGTTGTGGATGCGAAGAGTCATTTTGCAAGGAAGCGTTACAAACAAGAATATCTGTGGACACCTTCCCCGGAAATCGAGAAATCTATCGTAACTGCTATTTTGGGGGAAAATCCCGATTATTGAATTATTTTCAAAATATGCCTTCCAAAGAAATATATTCAAAATTACTTATGATTATGGTAACAGTTTAGAAAGAATAATATTTAAAGGTCTTTTATCGCTAACATTGACTATCGGTAACATCTAAAACGTTAAAGAACAATTCTCAAACCTAATACACACTACCCGATATTGATAATCTTCGCTTGCAAAATAAAGTTGAACATATTGCTATATGCGAAATGCTACTATTCATTTAATATGAAAAGGTAAAACACACTTTTTTAGAATAGTGTAAAAGATGAAAATTCAAAATAAATTAACGTGGGTAATCTTTATTTTTGGAGCTCTGGTTTTAATCTGCCTTTCTGTTAGTTACTATTACAAAAGTCGCTCTGCAATCATGAAAGAATCAATGGATTCAGCTTTAGAAACGGCTAATCAGGCCTCTCATTATTTGGAACAACTTCTGAAGGAAAAGGCTAAAACAGCTATTGCCATATCCAATGCACCTGTTCTTTCAGAAGCACTTGTGAAGAGTAATGCCGAGTTCTTTTCTTTAACGGAGACTAAAAGGAAGGAAAAAATTTCAGCCCAAAATAAAAGATGGATGGAGTCCAAGGACATTACCGACCCCTTTATCAAAGCCCGCATGCATAATACTGTCGCTGATTTTTTTCACAACCAGATCAGAAGCATTTCTGGAGAATTCGGAGAAATTTTTCTTACCAACCGCTATGGTGTCATGATTGGCACCACGAAAAAGCTGACAACGCTTGCCCATTCTCATAAGTACTGGTGGCTTGCAAGCTTTTATGAGGGTGTTGGAAGAATTTTCTTTGATGACCGTGGCTTTGATGAAAGCGTTGGAGGGTATGCGTTGGGAATTGTTGTACCGGTAATGCAGGATAACCAGGTTATAGGCATATTAAAGTGCAACATCAATATACTGGGTGCAATGAGTCAAGTACTGGATGAGCTGAAAGGATCCATCATCGGCAAACTAAAGCTGCTCAGGACAGGCGGCGATATTATTTATGAAGAGGGAGTTACACCTTTGAGCACCCGGGCATATAAAACAGTTATTGATGAAATGAAAAAAGGGGCCGACGGCTCAACCCTACATATAGATAATAGTAAAGAAGTTCTCTCTTCCTTTGCTCCTGTTCACTTAACAAAGGGTTCACCGCAGTACGGCTTTGGTGGCTCATATAAATCAACAGATCATATTCAGGGCAATAAGGGAGAGGGATGGTATGTCCTTGTACAACGGAATGTTAAGGATGTACTCCTACCGCTAGTTTCCATAACAGGGTGGATCGCCAGTGTCGGAATGTTATTTACATTTCTAATGGCTATGGTGGCATTATACCTTGGCAGAAAAATATCTAGCCCAATTGTTCATGTTGCCAGCATCGTAGAAAAAGTTGGAAAGAGGGATTTTTCGGTCAGGGTAAACATTAATTCAAAGGATGAGCTGGAAAGCCTTGGCGCTTCTATAAATAAAATGGTTTCTGATTTACAGAGAACAACAGCATCTATAGATGATCTGAATAAAGAAATTACCGAGCGGAAGCGGGCGGAGGAGGGTTTAAAAAGAAGCGAAGAACGATTGCGAACAATATTTGAACAGGCACCTTTAGGTATTGCCCTGATCGACTCGATAACAGGACATGTCTATGAAGTCAATCTGAAATTTGCCCAAATTGCAGGCAGAACAAGAGAAGAAATGGCTACTGTCGATTGGATGAGCATCACTCATCCTGATGATGTACAGGAAGATTTGGATAATATGGCTCTGTTGAATGCCGGGAAGATAAATGGTTTCAATATGAACAAGCGATATGTTCATTTGGACGGTTCTGAAGTTTGGATCAATATGACGATTGCTCCTGTAAAAGTTGCAGATAAAGCTCATCCACGCCATCTTTGTATGATACAAAATATCTCAGAGCAAAAACGTGCAGAAGAAAATATGCGGCAATCCCAAAAAATGAAGGCCTTGGGTACGCTTGCGGGCGGTATCGCCCATGATTTTAATAATATACTCGGAGGTATTCTTGGTTATACCGAGCTCTCCAGAGATAATATGCCTCAAAACAGCCCGGTTGCTGATTATCTTAATAAAGTTCTAAAGTTAACAGGTCGGGCAGAAAACCTTGTTTCCCAAATTCTTGCCTTTAGCCGAAAAGAGGTTGATGAAAAGAATCCCTTAGACATTGTACCTGTTTTAAAAGAAACTTTAAAACTTCTTTATTCAACACTGCCTAAAACCATTGAGATTGAAAAAAATATTGACGAGTCATCGGCAGCCATAGTTATCGGTAATCCGTCCAGCATTCACCAGATAATGATGAACCTGATTACCAATGCTGCACAATCGATGAAGGAAGATAAAGGCATAATTAAGATAACGCTTACTTCGGAAAGGCTGGATGAAAAGGATCTGTCTGGAAACAGTAACGCAACCCCCGGTATTTTTGTAAAACTTTCCGTTCAGGATAATGGCAGCGGCATCGATCCTTCAGTCATTAACAACATTTTTGATCCTTTTTTTACCACCAAAGATGTTGGGAAAGGCACCGGCCTGGGGCTTTCGGTTGTGCACGGAATTGTTACCGCCCATGGCGGACTGATTAAAGTCAATAGCGTCCCGAACGAAGGGACCACGTTTAATGTTTTTCTTCCAAAGTCTGAAATGAAGACCATTGAGACTGCTTCTGTTTCACCACAGGCCATACCCGGAACCGGAAATATACTATTTGTTGACGATGAAGAGGTCCTCACGAATATAGCACAACGAAGGCTTCCATCTCTGGGATACACTGTTACGGTTGCCAACTCTTGTTCAGAGGCAATTAAGATCTTTAAAGAAGCCCCTGAACAATTTGATCTGGTTATTACTGACCTGTCGATGCCCAAAATGACAGGGGTTGATCTTTCAAAAAGGCTGCTGGAACTCCGTCCTGAAATACCGGTGATATTATGCAGTGGGAATAAAGGGAATGTCACGGATCAAAGCATTAAAGATGCTGGTATCCGTGCAGTTGTTATGAAACCGATTTCAAAAGCAGAAATTTCAAAGGTTATATTTGATATTTTAAACCCAAACAAGGAATAACACATGGAAACCATTCTTATTATTGATGATGAAGAATCCATTAGAACTTCACTTGGACTAATGTTTAAGCGTGAAGGTTTTAATGTATTGACTGCTGATGACGGTAAAAAAGGAATGGCGCTTTTTAATAAAAATCAGGTTGATCTTGTTATTACAGATATCGTGATGCCGGAAAAAGAAGGAATTGAAACCATTTTAGAGCTGAAAAAACTTTTACCGGATATACCCATTATTGCCATTTCCGGAGGGGGACGTCTTGCCCCTGACGGTTATCTGAAAACAGCCGAACAGCTGGGGGCAAACTATACCTTTAAAAAACCTTTTGAACAGGATGATCTCCTCTCGAGTGTCTATGAAATTTTGAAAGATATTGAAACTTAAATTATATCTAGATGTAAAGCCCTATATTTTTCATATAACCACAAGTACCTTTAACAAAACCCAAAGTCAACAGTATGTGCCATTGCCTTGACTCGGAACTCTCTCAAAATGATTCAAATATACTTCTGATAAACTGAACTATTATTGGAAAAAGTCCCTCTGAATAAATAAATTCAAAATTACTTATGATTATGGTAACAGTTTAAGAAGTAAAATATTTGAAGATCTTATCGCTAATATGGACTTTGGTGGCAGTGTTGAAATAATAAGGTTATCTGTTATGTTGACTCTGGGATTTAAGGTCAGTTCTTAGCCACATGATAAGTAAGGAATAATTGCATGCTTATATATTTAATAAAAGTTATGCTTTCTGGAGATATCCAGAATGAAAGATGAATACAAAACAAAACAAGAACTTTCTGATGAATTAAAAAAGTTACGCCATGAGATAACAACGCTTGAAAAAAGGGCTTTAAAAAAAGCTCATGATGAATCGGAACGTCGAGCTTTGGAGCGAACTGCTGATCTCTTCAATGTCAATAAAAAACTAGAAATTGAAATATTCGAGCGTAAGCAAGTAGAGAAAACGTTACTGATTGAAAAAGAATTTTCTGAAATAATTATCAATAGTAGTGTTGATGGTATTTTGGCTTTTAATAAAAACTATCATTATACTTTGTGGAATCCTGGAATGGAACGAATCTCCGGTGTTAACAAGACAGATGTTATCGGTAAGTTGGCCTTTGATGTATTTCCGTTCTTGAAAGAAACAGGGGTGGATAAATTTTTTTTTGATACTCTTGAAGGTAAGACAATTATTACTCAGGACAAGCCATATGTCATACCAGAAACAGGACAGGAGGGGTTTTTTACAGGTCACTATTCTGCACTACGAAACGAGTCTGGTAAAGTTGTCGGGGCCTTGGGTATCATTCGTGACATCTCCGATCAAAAGGTATGGAAACAGAAGATAACAGAGAAAGATGAATTTTTACGCAAGATTATTCATTCTGATCTAAATCTTATGTTTGTAAAACATCGAAACGGAAAATATGTTGAAGTTAGTGACGGTCTGGCTGAACTCTTCGGGACAAGCTCTGATTATTTGGTTGGAAAAACTGATTTGGAGCTTGCTGAAACAAGAATATTGTCAACTTGTGAAGCAGAAAAGATCAGGGCAGATGACATGGAAGTTTTGGATACCGGTAAGAAAAAGTTTATTGAAGAGGAATCTATAACGCAAAATAACGGAACAACAAAATGGTATCAAACCACAAAAGTTCCGCTTATTCTGAATAATAATGAAGATTATGTGCTGGGTGTAGTAGTTGATATTACTCTTCGAAAACAAGCCATTGATTTGCTTAAAGAAAAAGAGAGCGAATTAGAAGTCAAAAACGAGAACCTTGAGGAGTTAAATACTGCTTTGAAAATACTTCTTAAACAAAGAGAAAAGGATAAAGAAGAACTTGAAAAAAAAGTACTAAGTTCAATTAAAAATTTGGTTGAACCATATGTGAACAAACTGAAAGACTCCTCACAGAATAACAGTCAGAAGATTTTTATTGAAATAATCGAATCAAACCTAAAGGAAATAGTCTCAACTTTTTCTCTTAAATTGTCTTCCGAATATATAAATTTGACTGCATATGAAATTCAGGTAGCAGACCTTATTAGAAAAGACTTTGCCAACAAAGAAATAGCTGAACAGTTAAATATGGCTTTAGAAACAGTTTCCTCTCACAGAAAACACATCCGAAAAAAGCTTGGTCTAACTAATAAAAAAACAAATCTATCCTCACATCTTAAATCCATCGGATAAACAGGTCATTTTTTGTGACCTGTTTATAACCTATGATCTCCCTTGCTGAATATTCTATTTTTGGATAATATTACAAAATAGCATTTCATATTAATTAAAAGCGAATAATGTGATCTGATGACTAGGAGCCTGTCCGAGAATAGAGATTTTAAAATTTTAACCGCATTATATTGTGTTTGATTTAAAGTAAAAACACTACATGCTGTATACAAAAAATATTATTTTGCATTCTCGGACAGCCTCCTAGCCTGAATGGGCTTTCTAATAAAGAATATGTCAAATGGAAAAAAAAAGCATTTATGATAAATTCTTGTCGGCGGTGATAGAACAATCTTCTGAGGGTATGGCAATTGCTGGTCTGGAAGGTATTTTAATGTATGTTAATCCAGCATGGTCAAAAATGCATGGTTATGACGCCGCAGAAAATTTAATTGGCAGTCCATTAAGTATTTCTCACAATCAGGAACAGATAGAGAAGTGCGTAACTCCCTTCAACCGGATCGTTTTTGAGAAAGGGACAAATACCGGCGAAGTGGGCCATATACGGAAAGACGGTCCACCATTCCCCACCTTGATGACAACCACACTCCTTAAAGATGATAACGAAAAACCGATCGCTATATTAGGTATCGCCAAGGACATCACCGAAATAAAAAAGGCAGTGAAAGAGCTGAGACAGAGCGAAACCCGGTTTTGTAATCTTGTTGAAGCTATCGGCGACTGGGCCTGGGAAATTGATGAAAATAACATCTATACATATGTAAGTCCTAAGGTTAAAAATATATTGGGATATGAATCGAGAGAAATTCTGGGGAAAAACATTTTTGACATAAGGCTGCTTGATGAGAGCCTCCGTGTTCGTGAATTGTTTCATGATATCAGTGCGAATAGAAAGAAATTTTCGTTTTTTGAGAATATCACAATTCATAAAGACGGCCACTTTCTTGTTACCGAAACAAGTGGGGTCCCATTATTTGATGATGACGGGACGTTCCGTGGTTATCAGGGAGTAGATCGAGATATCACCGACCACAAGCAGGCGGAAAGAAATCTGCGGGAAAGCGAAAAAAATTACAGAGAACTCGCTGAAAATGCAAACAGCATCATTTTGCGTTGGATACAGAAACTTAAAAAATATCCTAATCTGTTCCAAGGAGTTATCGGTGTAATAAACCCTCATACTGAACCGGAAGAACTTTTATAATGAAGAATATGAAGAGTTAAGAGATGACAAGGGGGCTTGGACTCAACTTGAAAAATTTATTTCAGAACATTCTGAAACCGAGTTCAGCTACGGGATTTGTGATGAATGTTTGAAAAAGTATTATCCGGAAGAATATGAAGAGTTACATAAACCATAAGTAACCTTAACAAAACCTAAAGTCAAAGGTTCGTGCCATTGCCTTGACTTGGAATTCTCTGAAGATGATTTAAAGATACTTCTGATTAACTGAAATATTATTGAGAAAAGTCCCTCTGAATAAATAAATTAAAAATCACTTATGATTATGATAACAGTTTAAGTACTAAAATATTTGAAGGTCTTATCGCTTATGTTGACTTTTGAATGTACGAATATAATAAACTTACCAGAAGTTATGTTTTGTAATTTTCGTTAATATTTCCACTGTATTTTATGTTTTGCCTAAACTAAGCTCTAAAGAGCGGATCCAAAAGTATGAAAATGTATTTACTCATGTTAACTCAAAAAAATGGGGAAAAAACAATTATAACAATTAAGAAAAACCAAAAAGGTTTTACCCTTATCGAGTTGATGATTGTTGTTGCAATCATCGGTATTCTCGCAGCGATTGCAGTGCCTAACTTTATTTCTTACAGGAATAAAGCAAAAGTATCAACAGCTCTTGAAACAGCATCTTCAATTAGAGGGGCAATTTCAGGTTACGCTGCTGATTCTATTGGAAATAGTTTCCCGACTGAAGCTTTAATACCTGATGGTAACTGGGAAGCTCTTAGATTAACAGTTAATAAAAATGGTGGTACTCTCAAACCGACAGCTGCAGAGCAGGGTTTTATCGGCAGCACTATCGATTATACCGCAACCCCTGATTCTGCAGAGGTAGCTGTTATTGATAACTGGGAGTTAATTCTTTTTGTAGCTGGTATTCCTGAATCAATCCTCGGACATAAGATTGTACTTAGTTCCTCAGGAATTGCCAAACAGAGTGGAACCTAAATACTATATTGTGTAAATGAACAATAGGAAAGGAGTCAAATCCGCTCTTGACACATTCAGGAAAGAAATAGGTTAAATATAATTAACATAATCATGAGTATCTGAGGTTATCTAGACTCCGGGAACGCTGAAACAGAATGATAAATTTGATACAAACTAGACTCCTGACACACCTTTGAAAATTAAAGTTTGTATTTAAATTTAAATCGAAAAGGAGAAAACCATGCTTGAGAAAGACATGGAGAATGCAATTGTTGCTGATCCTGTGAAGTATATAGGTGAAGAGAATTTAAAATTGATTGCCAGACAATATCGAATAGGAAACTATATTTTTGATTTATTATTCGAAGACCGACACGGGGCCAAATTAATTGTCGAAATACAAAGAGGAACTTTAGATAGAACTCATACATATAAAATTCTGGACTACATAGAATAGCGTTTTATCAATAATTGCGCCTTACCAGACGCACAAAAAAGAA
>CAYLYF010000115.1:0-11751 GCA_964387595.1 uncultured Thermodesulfobacteriota bacterium
GCCTGTCTGTCCATTAAAACTTGAAATAAGCAAAATTGGGACAGGCTCTAATTAAACTTAATTATTTGAAATACGTGCCGTACATACGCCGCACCGACTGTTTAGGAGAATGTAACACACAAGACATGTTTAATAAAATAACTGCATCGAGATTAAAACCGTTTATTTTTATAATCATACTCTTATTTTTGAGTACCGGCTGTGCTTCGACAGTTGTCCCGGAGCCGCCTTCTTCATTAAAGCTGCCCCCTTCACAGCGGCCCTATAAATTATTCGATATCTGGTATTATCCGATTCCGTCTACGGAAGGCTATATTGAGCATGGAATTGCCAGCTGGTACGGGGGAAAATTTCACGGCCGTCCGACCTCAAGCGGTGAGATCTATGATATGTACAAAGTATCCGCGGCACACAAGACACTGCCCCTTGGCACCAACCTGAAAGTAACAAATCTTAAAACCCTTAAAAGCATTGTGGTTCGGGTAAATGACCGCGGGCCTTTTGTTGCCGGGAGGATAATTGATCTCTCTTTTAAAGCGGCACAGATGCTTGATATTGTTAACACCGGAACGGTGGATGTGGAAATCGAAGCGATTCTGGTAATTACTGAAGATCAAAAAACCGGGGCCGATGCGCTTAAGCTTGACCCCTTACCCGATTTTCGTTTTGGCAAATTTATTATCCAGGTAGGCGCATTCAAGACCCTGCTTAATGCCCTTCAGCTCAAGGCAGACCTGATGGGAATATATGATCAGATCGAGATCAAACGATTCAGTCTTAATGAGCAGCAATTTTACCGCGTTCAGATCGGCATCTTTACAGACCTACTCAAAGCGCAAAAAGAAATTGTAAGGTTATCTAAATCAGGCTATCAGGGAACTTTTATTGTGGCGGTGGAGGAGGAATAGCTGCCGGCTTAGAAAAGCGAACCCGGGATTAGAGTTATAAGTTGCATTCCCCTATAAAGATAGAGACTTATCTAACGGACCCTCCCGACATTTCAATCTGTCAAACCGTTAAAGCAATATCAAAACATAAAACCTGGAGAGCAGCACCATCACCTGTCAACAGCTTATTTTGATGCAACCGTCAATTTCGTCTTATCAAGGGGCTCCTCTTTCAGAAAGCATGCAAAAACAGCAGCAATAAAAGCCAGAACCGACCAGAACAGAAATACATTCCCAAAATCATAGGACGCATCCGGCATGACGAGCACAAGATAGCCGGCCAAAAGAGGAGAAAGAAATGACCCGAACTGTCCGACTCCGTTGGTGATCCCCATGGCTCGTCCAACAACCTCTTTAGGATACCGCAGAGATGGAAAAGCCTGCATCACGCCCCAGGGAAAATTAACAAAAAAGCCTCCCAGAATCAGACATAAAAGCAGCTGGCCAGTCTCTCCTTTGGGCACATTACCCAAAAGATACAAAACCGGGATACAGCCCAGAAACCCTATCATAGAGACTACCTTCATCCGGCCCTGAAACAGCTTGTCCGCACAATAACCGCCAAGCCACATGGCAAAGCCGGCCACAAGATAGGGCACAGCCGCAAAAAGACCCATGGTCTTAAGATCCATGCCGTGCTGCTTAACTAAAAAAGTACTTATCCAGGTGGTCATTCCCCAGTAAATCATCAAAAGAATAAAAAAGTTTATGGTAAACAGATAATACTGAAAATCCTTCAGGAAAATTCCAGTGTCATAGCTCTCCCCTTCGGTCTCCGACGCATCACCGACTGAGGCGGTGATCAGGTCATATTCCTCCCGGGACATCTTACCTTCCTTCAAGGTCTGATCCGGCGTGTCGGACATGTATTTCCAGAGAATAAAAATTCCGATAATCCCGGGTACTGCCAGCACAAAAAAGACCGGCCGCCAGGCCCCTCCGAACACGTCTGCCGAAAGCCAGGTAACAAGAATGGGTATCACAGCTGGCCCGATGGCCCAGGTCGTGGTAAAGTAACCGTTCGCACGTCCTTTCTCCGAGCGGGGAAACCAGTTGGCAATGGTTCGAACTGCCGGCACATAATGATGCCCCTCACCCAAAGCCAGCCCGATACGCAGAATAATAAACTGATAAAAACTTCTGACAAATCCGGTCAAAAAAGTTACGGCGGTAAAAACCCAGATGGCGATGTTCATGGTCTTTTTGGGGCCGATCCTGTCAGCTAAAAATCCTGAAGAGAGCTGCGCCACAGCGTAGCCCAGAAAAAATATAGATCCAAGCCAGCCCACTTGAATCGGGGTTAGATTAAGATCTTTCTGAATGAAGGGTAAAAAAATCAGAACGCTGATACGGTCAAAATAATTTATGATATACAGCAGCCAGATGACAAATAAAATGGTCCAGCGATAGCCCCAGAGCTTTTTGGTTTCTTTACCCGTTTCTGAGCTCATATTTTCCAACCCCCTTACTTACTTAATTATAACTTCTAATAGCATCAAAATATAAAGATAATGCCGAATTATGTCAAACTAAATATTTTCAAGAGAACAAGCCCTCTTTAATGGGGGAGATCCATACCGAAGAACTCTTCTTTTGAATTTCTTGCATGGGTTATCCCGCCGATATAAAAACTACCTGTTAATTTCCTGTAGTAAAACTTCAAGTTTCTCTTTTCCATTCTCTGAGACAGACTCTCCGTGGCCGGTTAGAATTGCCTTAAAATCATAGTTAAGAAGTTTTGGAAGACTTTTTATTGCTCGGTTATAATCCGTACAAAACATTTCAACCGGGGGGTTAAGTTCATTCAAACCCATTTTCGGATTCATCTCATTTCTACCGATCAAACAATCACCGGAAATTAGAAGATCATTGCCCACCAGCAGACAGATACTGCCCGCAGTATGTCCTTCGAGATGAAGGACTTGAACACTATCAGTTATATAGTCTTTGTCCTTAAGCAAAATCTCAACGTTACACGTTTCCAGCTGTAAATACTTTTTGATCTCCGGAGGGATGCGGGAAGGAATGGCTACTTTTTCTGTACCGTCAACTAATGAAATATCAGCCGGATGCATTGCCGCCGGAACATTCAGTTTTTCTTTTAACTTTTTCAGATTTCCGGCATGGTCTCCATGCCAGTGAGTGCAGACGATCAAATCAATTTTGATCTCTTCTTTTTCTAAAAAATTTATAATTGATGGATACGACCCCTCGTTCAGCTCTCTTCTGAGTTCTGGGTCATCAAAAATAAATCCTGCCTGAGACATAAAGTCCAGCAAGGGGTCCGGCAGAGGCCTTGAACCGGTATCAACCAGAATGTTTTTTGAATCTTTAATTATAAAGACTTTGGTATAACCATTATCCAGTTCATAAACATTATTAAATTGTTTCATGTAAAATCACCCGTTCTTTTATCAGCTGAAATATATCAATTTATGATCTGATCATGGTCAGCAACATTTTAAATTTTTCAACGGCCTGCAGTGAATGCGGTTCATTTGCCGGCATAATAATAAAATCCCCGGATTTCAGCCTGTTTGTGCTGCCGGAGATCATTATTTCGGCCTCACCGTCGATAACATTTACCAGAGCATCAAAAGGCGCGGTATGTTCGCTTAAGCCCTGGCCTTTATCAAAAGCAAATACCGTAACCGTACCGGTACCTTTTTTAATAATCTCCCTGCTGACCACCGCCCCTTCCTGATAAGCCGACATACCGGCTAATGATTTAACCTGCCCTCTTATATCCTGTGCAATTTTATTATCCATAACCTTTAGTCCTTCATTGTTTTTATACATCGTTAAGACTTTTATTTTTCACCTGAAACAATTATTCGCTCTCTGATCTAAGTTCCGCATCAATCCGGTCCAAGATCAAAGCGTCTGAAGAACTGTTAAACTTACAGGCAAACAACTTCGGTATTCCGTAGATAATCAAAGTCTTCATCATATGTCAATATTTTTGGGTGATACCCATCCTGAGACCCGTCAATATAATTCAGCCCCGGCCTGATCCTGTCTCTGACCGGCGAATTCTTGAGAATAAGCCGCTTGTCGAAAAATCCAGTCTGTTTTGCCGGGACTCCACACCCGGTTACAGCATATGCGCGGCACAATTCCGATTAAATTTGCAACAGCCGGAAAAGCCCATGATTAGGCTGAATTTGGGACACCTGGGCGCATCGGCTCTGCAGCAGGAACAACACAGCATTGCGCATTAAATTCTTGTAATATCAGTTAATAAAGCTTAAATATTTTGTAAACTTATGTTATATTTCTAAGTTAAAAAAATCCTACAATTATTAATTTGCAAAGAAAGCAGAGTTCTCATGAAAATACGGCATCTAAAGACCCTTGGACTTGTATCCGGATGTTTTGCCGCAGTGATTCTGGCATCTCCCACAAAAGCAAGCTTGATCGCAGGCGGAGTGATCGTCTGCATAGGCGAGCTGATCCGAATATGGGCTACCGGACACCTGAACCGCAACCAGGAATTAACCACATCGGGACCTTATGCCTACGTGCGTGATCCGCTTTATCTGGGACGTCTGTTCCTGATTATCGGGTTCTCGATCATGGGATGGGGATACTGCCTGCTGCTTATGCCTATTGGCCTGATCATCTTTTTCCTTAACTACCTTCCACGGAAATACAGAAAAGAGATGACCCGGCTTGAAAACCTGTTCGGCGAGGATTACCGCAGTTATTCAGCCTATGCCCGCAGTCTTCTGCCCAGGTTCAGCCCCTACCCGAAGGCAAGCAAAAGAAGCTGGAGCTTTGCATTGTGCTGGAAAGAAAACCGGGAGCAGTATTTCATTTTAATTGTTGCTTCTGTTTTTGCAGGAATTGTAATCAGATCCTGGATATAATCCAAGTTACTTTATTATTTTTGTCTGTTTCCATTATAAGTTACTCCTTGAAGAGCCGGGCAAATACAGTCTCTGACGATATGTTTCGCCTTTTTTTATAAGCACAAATCTTATAATGACTGCACCCTTACTCTGAACAATCCGTCCTCCACAAAAGCCTTAGAACGGGAATTTTTTGACGATATTTTTTACATTACGCTACTGTCAAGATAAAGATTTGACCGCATTTTCAGCACCTGATACAATTATCACTTAAAATAATCAGAGCTTAACTCACGCTTCTTTGTCAATTTCTAACACAGGCAGAGAAATGGTGAATAAAAATCCGGTACAAATCTTAAAGAAGATAAAAAACCTCATGAACCGAAAATTCTTTATTTTAATAACAGCTATTTTACTGCTGCTGACGGCATGCAGTTCAAGTTCCTATCTGGCAATTAGAAATTCTTTTGCCGAAGAAAGCGGCATCGAGATCACAGAAACCTCTTATGGCCCGGATGCCCTGCAAAATGTAACCCGTTATGTTAAGAACGGTGTTCAGATCGATTCTTCAAAAGCCATTGTGTTTATCCACGGCGGCGGTTGGCAGACGGGTGACAAGGGAATTTGGCACAAGCATTGTCTTGATCTGGCTAGAACCTTTAACTTTGAAATTTATAATATTAATTACAGGCTGGGCTCTATTAAAAATGCCGTTGCCGACTGTGAAGACTTTGTTAAGCAGCTCAGGCAGAAAGGTAAAAAGATCGTTGTAATCGGTTTTTCAGCCGGCGGTTACATCTCACTCTATTTAGCAGAGAAAAACAGGGTCAACGGTGCGGTGACTTATGCCGCCCCCACTGATCTCACAGGAAGCAACTCCACCCCCATCCTTGATTCCTGTATTGAAAAAGGGAAATTAAAAAAAGAAGATTTAAAAAAATATTCGCCCGTTTATCTCTGCAAAGATTCAGGATCAAAAGTGCCGATCTATATGGTACAAAGTACCGGAGACCATTTGGTAAGCTACTATCAGGCTCTGGACTACTATATCTCAAAAAAGTCTACCGCTGACATCATTTTAAAAAAAGCCAAAGGCGAACACGGGTTCCAGTTCAGAATGCGAAGCAAACAAAATAAAGCGATCTGGGAAAAAGGGGTTAAGCCGTTTATCAAAGAAGTTTTTAATAAGAACTAGCAGCCAGGTACTGGATACTGAATATTCTTAGCGGGTCATTGTAAAACGTAGATTCCACCAAAGGCGAATATGCAGGATAAAAATCCAACCGCGTGACGTAAAAAGCATAACCGCCGGTTCACCGCTTTGCTGAAACAGACTTTCCGCTGCGCTCCAACAATAAGGCAGAAAACTTCTTTTGTGATTAACGTCAAAATCCCTGGGCAGTTAATATTTCATTTTTTTGATTTACTTCAAATAATTCAATACGCTATAATCAAAATTTTTAATTTTTTCAGGATACACACTTTCAATCAACTGAATGATTTCAGTTGAATTGTCAGAGCACTGCAGCGTTTCCTCAAACACCGCGGTTGATGCATAATTAATGATCTCCCATCCGTCTTCAGGTGAAAGCCTCCCCTCCTCACAGCCGTCAGTACCCAACCTAACCAGATTTTCATTGAAATCAAGACCATAATAATCGACAATCCCAAGCAGTCCGCCCTTATCTCTTTCTATGGCGCAAATATCTGTAAACGCCAGATGACCGGCATTGGCAATGCCCACAAACCGTTTAAAATTTTCCGGGCTTGAATCAGTATAAGACTCAAGCTGTGAGGCATACGCCCACACACCGTCATTTTCGGCTCCCATAACAAGACTCGACAAAAGGTATGCACCGTCATCCACTCCGCCGGAGGCCATTGGGATAATCACCCGGACACCCGGGACATCTCCCAGTGAACGGATCGCTGCTCCGCCAGCACTGTGCCCGGCAAGACCGATCCGGCTTGTGTCTATTGCATTTTTGAGAAAATCCAGAGAATCAGGCATCCAATTTATATTTCTAATGATCTTTTTTGTGTCACCGGATTGATTAGCAAAAAAAACACCGAACATATTACCCAGCAGATCCTTTAAGGTGATCCCCGGGTTATCCGCGCTGAAAACGATAAACCCTCGGCTGGCCCAATGGGTACAGAGCGCAGCTGAAGCCGTTCTGAATCCGCCGTAACCATGAACCATAATAATCACCGGATATGGGCCATGATCCGTATCTGCCGGCAGGTCACGGTAGCAATCGCAATCCTGAATCACCGGGTCTATCACTTTTAAAAACAGATCATCCGGCAGATGTTCTCTGATATCATACTGATGTTTTTCAAGATTATCATGACTGCCGGGCTCAGCCGGATACCAGACCTCTACTTTCAGGCCGGCAATAGTAACGGTCCTTGCTCCGACTTCCCAGGGCCCTTTTGCAGCCGGATTTTCAGGAACCGAAAGCATGTCACCGTCACAGACAGGCGCCTCCGGCTTTATACAGGAAAAGACAAGGATGGACATTAAAATCAGGCAAAGCGTTATGATCCGGTTAAAGCATCTACATCTTTTCATTTGTTAATCTCCATTGTCGATTTGTCAGCAGTACGCCTCTCGACCTTGCTCAAGGCTGGTGGTTCGTTGTCAGTTGCACTTGAACCCTGCATCCCCGATGAATCGGGATCTTCGTTTCACTCCGGCCAGCATCTGGCTTTATCCTTTTATGTTTTTGACTTTAAAAAAACAGCTAACCGTTCGCTGAGAAAGATTTTGGTTTTAAGAAATTAACATCGCAGTTATTCGCGTCCGTTGCCTGTCTTGCCATAGCTTTAGCGAAGGCAGACGTCTCCGCGGTGAAATTGTTTTAAAGCTTTTTCGACTTTTGCCTTTATCCTATATCTAGCATCTTTTTTTACCAGCATCTAGCCTCCATTAACTGTTTCCAGCTGCCTTTAACAAACTCGGGACAGGCAATTCACCAATCGCCATCCGGCAAAGATCCGTTAAAAATATCGAGTTCAGTCCATAGTTCTCACATGAACTGCCCAAAGCCGTATAACAGCCCGGGCACAAAAAAACCATTGCCCCTGCCTGATGGGAAACAGCGTCTTCAAAATTTAAACGTGCCAGTTCTTCTTTACGCTCAACATCTGTGCCCTGCAGCCCCAACCCACAGCAAAGTGCCTCTTTACGGTCATAGACACGCTCTACCCGTGTTACCCCTATCAGCGCAAACAGCTGATCCACCAGGGGTTCGATTTCCGGAGTATAACGGCTGATACAGGGCCGATGCCAGGCTGCTCTGCAATTAAGGGGTATAATATCTGCCTTGCGCTGTTTTAATTGTGAAAGCAGATATTCCACAATGTGCACCGGCTTAAACGGCACATCAACACCATATTCTTTGGCCTTATGAGCCGCCAGAACATAGCAGTCCGCATGAACAAAGACCACCTCGCTGCAGCCGATAGCAGACAGACTGTTAATAAAATCCCGGGCATGATGTTTCACAACAGACTCCATACCGGTGTGAAGATATACAATACGGGAAAAGAAATCACCGCCCCGGGCAATGGTCATGCCTTCAAAAAGGCTGCTGTCCAGAATCCCGGCAGGAAACGCCTGCTCCATGGTACACAGACACAGCACGGGTTTTCCCGAATCACCTTTAACCACCTGACTGGGCTGCCCGCCCAGTGTCTTCTCGATTCCGGCCACAGCCTCCGGCGGCACCATCCGGATAGCCTGTTTTTCCTGCTGAGAAAGGATAAGATCGTAGGGATTCGCTCCTTCAGGGCAAAACTCATTACAAGCCATACAGGTAATACAGTCTGTCAGGATCCGGGCAGGCTTATCCGCCTTCAGATCTCTTATTTGTTCCCGAGCCTCATCAATACTTAACCCGGAATACCTGCAGCTGGACAGGCAGATTCCGCACTCATTACATTTTTCAGGGTAAAACATATCCCCACCGCAAATTATTGTTTAACAAATTTCAACCTAAAAATTTCTCATATGATTTAAACTTCTAGTTTAAACTGCAAGTCCTCAACAAATTCGATATTATCTTTTACCAATTCTCCGCAGTTAAGCTTTTTCTCTTCATTTTTCACCGTTCAAATTTAACAGCTTTTAACATCTTATTCTTAAAAACTCTTTTTTGGCAACAAAAAAGGCCCGGAAAAAGCCTTATTCAGTTTTTTATGTTTTTAAAATTATTATCTAACCGCCCGTTTTACTCCCCGCAACAAGCTCAAGACAGGCAAGCCTCTAAGTGCGCAAAGAAGGTCTTGGTGTTAGGAACAAAAAACAAAGAGCTGTTCTCTGCATCCTGCACGGCACTTTGTTTCAGCGAAGCGGAAATCCCGCCGGCGCGGCGGTGAATAAGAAATTGTGGTTTTACGCCATGCTCTTTGCTCCATGCTTTATTCATCCAGCTCCCAGCATCAAGTATAACCTTCCCATAAATCCTATATCCCTGCCCTGCCAAAACTGCTATACTGAATCCCAACAAACGGTATTAACCTGAGGAATAATTACACTCGGCCGCAGGACAAGACTTATAAAGGTCCGCAAAAATCGGGCTCCATTTTGACCGTGCCGAACAAGAAAAGACGGCAATGCGTAAAGCGGTAGGCGCATAGAATTAAAAATGCGGTTCTATGCACTCTGCTCCTTGCTCTATGCTACTGTCTTGAACCCTGGCCCTTGGAATCCTTTTTAAAAACCTATGGCATTAATTGATCTGAAAAACATTCATCTAAGCTTTGGCGGACCGCCTGTTCTGAACGGAGTCGACCTTGTGATCGATCCGGGTGAACGCGTCTGTCTGCTGGGGCGAAACGGCGAAGGCAAAACAAGCCTGATGAAAATAATCCGCGGAGAGCTAAAGCCCGAGGCAGGCACCCTCCAAAGCAAACAGGAACTTCGTGTCGGCTTTCTGGACCAGGAAGTTCCGGGTGACATGGCGGGAACTATTTTTGATGTGGTTGCCGGAGGAATCGGCCGACTGGGAAAACTTCTTTCTGATTACCACCATTTGAGCCTGCGTCTGACATCTGACAGCGATATATCTCTGACGCACAAACTGGGTGAGCTTCAGCATAAATTGGAGATGGATGACGGATGGCAGTACAACCAGAAAATAGAAACCGCTATTTCAAAACTTGATCTTGATGCTGATGCAGACTTCAGCTCTCTTTCTGCCGGTTGGAAACGGCGGACGCTTCTTGCCAAAGCGCTGGTGATGCAGCCGGAGCTGCTGCTTTTAGATGAGCCCACAAACCATCTGGATATTGAAGCCATTTCCTGGATGGAGGAATTTTTGCTGGGCTTTGAGGGCAGTCTGCTATTTGTGACCCATGACCGTCGATTTTTACAGCAGCTGGCCACACGCATTGTGGAACTTGATCGGGGACGGATGCTGAACTGGCCGGGAACCTACACCGAGTATCTTAAACGAAAAGAGGCTGATCAGGTAGCGGAGGAAACAAACCGGGCTGAATTTGACAAAAAGCTCGCCAGGGAAGAGACCTGGGTACGGCAGGGAATCAGAGCCCGCCGGACCCGAAACGAGGGCCGTGTCCGGTCACTTGAGAAAATGCGTGAAGATCGCCGCCTGCGCCGGGATCAGCAGGGAACGGTACGCATGAACATCCATGATGCCGGCCTGAGCGGCAAAGTCGTGTGCGAAGTTGAAAAAGCCGCCTTTGGCTATTCAGACCAGACTATCATTAAAGATTTTTCCGCCCGCATCATGCGGGGTGACCGCATCGGCATCCTGGGTCCAAACGGAGCCGGAAAAACAACACTCATGCGCCTGCTGTTGGGTGAGCTAAAACCCTGGAACGGCAGCGTACGCATGGGAACCAACCTTGAGATCACCTATTTTGACCAACTTAGAGGTAAGCTTGATATTAATAAAACCGTCGCAGAAAACGTTGGGGACGGCAGCACCACACTGACCATCAACGGCAGGCCCCGCAATATTTATGGGTATATGCAGGATTTTCTATTTTCACCCGACCGTGCCCGAAGCCCGGTAAGCAGCCTTTCCGGCGGCGAACGCAACCGTCTGCTTTTGGCAAAGCTGTTTGCAAAACCCTCCAACCTTTTATGTCTGGATGAACCCACAAACGACCTGGACCTTGAGACACTGGAACTTTTAGAAGACCTTTTGCTGCAGTATTCAGGAACGGTATTGCTGGTCAGCCACGACCGGACCTTCCTTAACAATGCAGTAACCAGCACCTATGTCTTTGAAGGTGAAGGGTGTGTAGCAGAATATGTCGGCGGCTATGACGACTGGCTCCGTCAGCGCCCGGCACAGGTTGAGGCAAAGCCCAAAGTAAAAACAGCTCAGGTGAAAAAACGCCCGGCTCAAAATTCAAATAAAAAACTAAGCTTTAAAGAAAAACGTGAGCTGAAAGCTCTCCCCGCACAGATCGAAACACTTGAAACCGAACAGCAGAGAATTTATGTCAGTCTTGCTGATCCTGAATTTTATAAAGAATCAGGAGATGCGGTTGCTGCCGCAAAGAACAGAATGGAACAGATCGAACACGAACTGCCCCCGCTGTATACCCGCTGGGAAAAACTTGAAGATCGGACAGAAGGATAAAGGCATAGAACCAGATGTTGAATTCTAGATACATAATTCTAGATGCTGGATGAATAAAGCATGGAGCAGATATCACGGCGTAAAACAAACCCATATTTACCGCCCGCTTCGCTTCCCACGACAAGCTCATCTCGACTAAGCTCGATACAGGCGAGATACAGAGATCACAGAGAACTGCCCTTCGACTAAGCTCAGGACGGGCGTTGTGTTTGTCATATTTGAAGTCAAAAGCATAAAAGAGAAGCATCCAACGTCGAATAAAAACCAACCCCATAGAAATCAAAGGGTTGTTTTTTCTTCTTTTCAGCTGTTTTAATGCTTGTCACGAAAATC
>CAYLYF010000116.1:0-11586 GCA_964387595.1 uncultured Thermodesulfobacteriota bacterium
CCAACTGTTTTAACTTTTCATTCTATAATAAATACTAAAAAGTTACCCACAGATTTTGTTGACGAAGCCAAAAAATAAGTTATATATTTATTACACATATGTTTAAAGAAATTTGTATCCATTGTCATGGATATATTGAATTAAGAAAAAACCTATGATCTGGAATAAACAAAAAATTCAACTCGTCTCTGCCGTCACGGCCCTGATTGTCTCGGGATTTTTGATTACCAGTCTTGCCAGTTATTTTGTTTCCCGGGCATCACTCCGCTCTGAAATATCCGTTAATGAACTTCCCCTGACCAGTGACAATATTTATTCTGAGATACAGCAGGATCTGCTGCGTCCGGTATTCATCTCTTCGATGATGGCAGCAGACACCTTTCTTCGCGACTGGGTGATCAATGGTGAAGCGGGAGAACAGCAGATAATCAAATACCTTAAGGAAATCAAGCTAAGATACAAGACCTTCACAAGTTTTTTTGTCTCCGACAAGACCGGCATTTATTATCAGGCAGAGGGAATACTCAAAAAGGTCTCTCCGGACAATGAAAGGGATGCCTGGTATTTCAGAATTAGAGAAATGAAAGAAGATTATGAAATAAACCTTGACCCCGACCAGGCAAATAAAGACGCAATGACTGTTTTTATAAATTACCGTGTCTTTGATTATGAAAAAAACTATATTGGCACAACAGGTGTCGGACTGGCGGTAAGCTCCGTCAAAAAATTGATAGAACTTTATCAGACAAAATATAACCGGACCATTTATTTTATTGATAAGAACGGAGAAATAAAACTAACCGGATCAGGCTTTGATAATAAGATCAAAAACATTTCCGCTCTTGAATATTATCCCCTGCTTAAAGATATGCTCAGCTCAGCCGCGCAGCATACATTTTCCTATAAAAAAAACGGCCAGGTGATACACACAAATATTCGATATATTGAAGAATTTGAATGGTACCTGATCGTTGAACAATCAGAGCAGGAAACCCTGAAACAGATTTACAAAACGCTTCTCATCAACCTGGGCATTTGCCTCATCATAACAATTGTGGTCCTGCTCCTTGTAAATTTATCGATAAGCACTTACCAGAAAAAGGTCGACACCCTGCGGGACATTGTGCCCATATGTTCATTCTGCAATCAGATAAGAGACGATAAAGGATACTGGAATAAGGTCGAGGCATATATAACTGAACATACCGATGCACAGCTCAGTCATTCCATCTGTCCATCCTGTATGGAGAAACATTACCCTGAAGAATATAAAATCATAAAAAAAGAAAAGGGAGAAAAAGAGGGTTAGTTGAAAAAAATACAAACATCATATTCTCAGCATTAAAAATTGATAAAAAACAGAATTTATAACTAAACTGAGACGTATACCTTTATAAACAGAGGAAATGACCCTTTCGCTAAACGAACCCGAAATTTAAAGATATTTACATTATAACTTTAATAAGAACAAACAGTTAATCAGGACAGTAAATTTATAATAATTCTACCTGTACTTTTTGATCTCGATCCCCAGATTTTTAATTTTGTAATGGAGTATCCGCTGTGTGGTCTGGAGATGACGGGCAACGGCGGCAACATTTCCCCGGTATTTCTTTAAGGCATCAACGACCAGCTCCTTTTCATAGGATTTAACCATCATCTCAAGATTTGCCCCGTCCGCTGGAATGATCGCAGTATTGGTTTCATCCGATGACTGAAGTGACAGGGGAAGAACATAACCGTGCATTACATCATCCGTGCTGGTCAGAACCGCCCGTTCAATACAGTTCTCCAGTTCACGCACATTTCCCGGCCAGTGATAGGACATCATCATATTAATGGCAGAGGTTGAAATACGCTTTATATTTTTTTCGTAGATCTTATTAAACTTTTGGAGAAAATGATCCGCAAGAAGTATGATGTCCGAACGTCTCTCACGGAGCCTGGGAATATGGATGGGAAAAACATTAAGTCGGTAAAACAGATCTTCCCTGAACTTTCCTTCTTCGATCTGTTTTTCAAGGTCCTGCCCGGTGGCCGCAATAACACGAATATTTACAGTTATACTTTCTGTTCCGCCAACCCTTTCAAACCTCTTTTCCTGAAGAACCCTTAAAAGTCTGACCTGAACAGCCGGAGATATATCACCGATCTCATCCAAAAAGATCGTTCCGCCATTCGCCCGTTCAAAGCGGCCCTTTCGCTGCTGAAAAGCACCGGTAAAAGCCCCCCTTTCGTGGCCGAAAAGCTCACTCTCAATAAGGTTCTCAGGAAGTGCCGCACAGTTAACCTCAATAAAAGGGTTGTTTTTCCTATCACTTGAGTAATGGATAGCATGGGCCACCAGTTCCTTACCGGTTCCTGACTCACCGCGTATCAGTACGGTTGCCAGGCTGTCTGCCACCTGTGCGATCAGCATATAGACCTGCTGCATTGCACTGCACTTACCCACAATATTATACGGCTGATACATCTCACCCAGCTGCTGACGAAGAAGTTTGTTCTCAGCCATAAGACTGTCATGTTCTTCCATCTGCTCCCTGATATTTGCAACAGCACCGGCAAGAAGATCTGCCACCAGTTTTAAAAAATTAAGATCGTTTTCCAGAGTCTCAGTATCCGTTGTTTTTTGGTCAATACTTATGGTTCCGATCACTTCCTTCAGGTGAATAACCGGTACACAAAGAAAGGCAATTGGATCCTCTTCACTTCTGGCCCGGGTCTTATTTAAAAAATCAGGGTCTAAACTTATATCCTGGACAAATTCAGGTTTTTTTGTCTGGGCAACCCTGCCGATTATTCCTTCACCAAAACCATACTGTCCCCGTTTTTTCTCTTCGTCAGTAAGACCTTTTGACGCCTCTATTACAAAAATATCTGTTTCAGGGGTTCGCATCGTCAAGATACCGCGGGACATCCCCATTTCAGTATCAAGTATCGCAAGAACATCCTCAAGCAGCGTTGACAGATTATTCTGTTGGAGAATCGCCTGAGATATTTTATATAGAATATCAATCTGATCCTTTGCCCTTTGCCCCTGACTATTTGAGTTTTCTGCATTTTCAATCATAACACTCTCGTATTTATCAAGACTATTGATTACATTATTGTAAGTATTTAAGGATGTATGTAACATTTTTGTAATCTTTATTCCAGCATTAAATCTTCTTATTTAAAAATAAATCTAGCAGCAAATTTTTTTAACACAGTTATTTCAATAAGTTACAAATAATAATGACTAATATCCAAATTTGGCACTTTTATTGTAATAAAATATTTCAATAGACTATAGAAGCTGCTTAAAATATATGCTACTTATAATCAGTCAACAAAATAACATTTTATCAGCAATATTTTAATTTAAAAACATGAAAACTATAATAGAAAATAATAAAATGAAAATTGTAAAAAAACAGGGCTTATATGAGCCTCAATTTGAACACGACAGCTGCGGTGTAGGTTTTGTAGCAAACATTAACGGCACTCCGACGCATACGATTGTTGAAGACGGCTTAAATATTTTAAAGAACCTGGTGCACCGGGGAGCCGTGGGCGGAGACCAGAAAACCGGTGACGGCGCCGGAATGCTCATCCAGATCCCCCATGTTTTTTTAAAAAAGATAAGCAAAGACCTTGGCTTTAAACTTCCTGATTTTCAAAATTACGGCGTCGGATTTCTTTTTATGCCGCAGGAGAAAACCGCCAGAGATAAAATCGTTTCAATCGTTGAAAAAAACATAAAAAAGGAGGGCGCTGAATTACTCGCATGGCGTAATGTCCCTGTACAGCCGGGTTGTCTGGGCGAAATGGCACTTGAATCCATGCCGTTTATGAATCAGATCTTTATTACGGTAAAAGGACTAAAAAAGGAGGAACTACAGCGCAGACTATATATTATTAGAAAATGTATTGAAAAAGAGGCCGCAACGAACGGCTTTTCCATGCAGGACTTCTACATCCCTTCCCTCTCCTGCAGCACCATAACATATAAAGGCATGTTTGATGCGCCAATGCTTGAGGAATTTTATGAAGATTTTGCGGATCCTGATTTTAAAAGCGCTGTCGCGGTGGTGCATCAGCGATACAGTACCAACACCTTTCCTTCATGGCCGCTTGCACAGCCGTTTCGTCATATTGCACATAATGGAGAAATAAACACCCTGCGCGGGAACATCAATAAAATGTGCGCGCGGGAAACCACCCTTGAATCTCCCTTATACGGGAACGATATCAAAAAGCTTTTCCCGATCATAGAACCGGGCAACAGTGATTCAGGAAGTTTTGATAATGCCTATGAACTGCTGGTATCCAGCGGACGTTCACTCGAGCATTCAACGATTATGATGATACCTGAAGCCTTCGGACCTTCTTATCATATCAGTGTGGATAAAAAAGCATTTTACGAATATCACGCATCCATGATGGAGCCCTGGGACGGACCCGCAGCAATGATTTTTACTGACGGTTTCCGCGTCGGAGCACTTCTGGACCGAAACGGTCTCAGACCGGCACGCTATATCATTACCAGACACGGCAAAGTCGTCATGGGATCAGAAGTTGGGGTGCTCGACATTAAGCCCGAAGACGTTCTAAAAAAAGGCCGGCTTGCGCCCGGTAAAATGATAATGATCGATACCCTTAAAAAACGGATCCTCAGAGACAATGAAATAAAATCTTCTGTATCCAGACGAAAACCATATCGCCACTGGCTTAACCATAACAGGATCGAGCTGAAGGGACTCTTCCAGATACCGGCAACCGAGAATCTGTCTGATACAGGATCTTTGCTCACCATCATTCAAAAATCCTTCGGCTACACACTTGAAGGCGTGGAAAAGATCATCCTTGCCATGGCTGTGAATGCACAGGAGCCCATCAGTTCAATGGGAGACGATGAAGCCCTTGCGGTTCTTTCAGAAAGGCCCCAGCTCCTTTACCGGTATTTCAAACAACTTTTTGCCCAGGTCACAAATCCGCCCATTGATCCGTACCGTGAAAATCTGGTCATGTCTCTGATGAGCTTTATCGGACGGGAACGAAACCTTCTGGATGAAACGCCCCTGCACTGTCATCAGATTAAACTGACACATCCCATACTGACAAACGATGACCTTGACAAGTTACGAAAATGTGAGATAGAGGGATTCGCCGTATCAGAAGTACCGATTCTGTTTAAAGCACATAAAACAGAACTTAAAGAGGCACTGGACGACCTCTGTGATCTTTCTGAAAAACAGATCGATAACGGATCGTCTCTCATCATACTGACTGACCGGGGCGTGAATGAAAACTATGCCCCGATTCCGGCTCTTCTTGCGACCAGTGCTGTTCACCACCATCTGATCCGCGCGGGAAAAAGACACCTTGCGGGAATTGTGGTTGAAACCGGCGAAGCACGTGATGTCATGCACTTTGCAACCCTGATCGGCTACGGCGCGAGTGCTGTAAATCCATACCTGGTATTTACCACCCTTGCAGATCAGAAAAAAAAGGGTAAACTTCCGGAACTTACACTTGAAACTGCAATTGAAAATTATATTATCGCGATTAAAAAAGCTTTACTGAAAATCATGTCTAAAATGGGCATTTCTACCATACGGAGCTATAAAGGGGCGCAGCTTTTCGAATCCGTCGGCCTGAGCAGCAGCATTATAGATAAATATTTTGCCGGAACACCCACCCGGATAGAAGGTATCGGCATTGATGAAATCGAAAAAGAAACATTGATGCGTCATAAACTTGCATACGGTGAGACATCCATTGATAAGAAGATCCTGGATTCCGGAGGCAGTTATCACATGCGAAAATCTTCTCAAAATCATCTTTTAACCGGTGAATCAATTGTCATCCTTCACAGAGCCGTACGCGAGAACAATTATGCTCTTTACAAACAATACACAGATTTAATCAATCATCAGTCCCAAAACCTTTGCACCTTAAGAGGACTCTTTCACTTTAAAGATTCAGAACCGATTCCAATAGATAAGGTTGAACCTGTCGAATCAATCGTAAAACGTTTTGTATCCTCAGCCATGTCTTACGGTTCAATAAGCCCGGAGGCCCACCGCACAATGGCAATTGCCATGAACCGCATAGGCGCCCAGAGCAATTCAGGCGAAGGCGGCGAAGATGAAAACCGTTTTAAAAAACTTGCAAACGGTGACTGGGAAATCAGCAAAGTAAAACAGATCGCCTCCGGCAGATTTGGCGTCTCCAGTAATTATCTGGCAAATGCAGAAGAACTGCAGATCAAAATGGCGCAAGGCGCAAAACCGGGTGAAGGGGGGCAACTCCCGGGTCATAAGGTAAGCGAACTCATCGCAAGCGTCAGATATTCCACCCCGGGTGTCATGCTCATTTCTCCGCCGCCGCACCATGATATCTACTCGATAGAAGACCTGGCACAGCTTATCTTTGACCTTAAAAACGCTAACCCGGAAGCAAGAATATCTGTAAAACTGGTCTCAGAAGTAGGCGTTGGAACAGTTGCCGCAGGTGTTGCAAAAGGAAAAGCAGAAATGGTTCTGATAAGCGGCCATGACGGCGGAACCGGAGCTTCCCCCCTGTCTTCGGTTAAATATGCCGGCATCCCCTGGGAAATAGGACTTGCGGAAACCCAGCAGACCCTGCTTTTAAATAAACTAAGGAGCAATATTCGGATTCAGGTCGACGGCCAGATCAAAACCGGACGCGATGTGGTGATCGGCGCACTTCTGGGGGCCGAGGAATTCGGATTCGGGACCATGTCCCTGGTTTCACTGGGATGTGTCATGATGAGAAAATGTCATCTTGATGCCTGTCCCGTCGGCGTCGCGACCCAGGATCCTGAGCTGAGAAAACGCTTCAAGGGAAAACCGGAACATCTGATTAACTTCATGAATTTTATCGCACGCGATGTCCGGGAGATAATGGCTAAACTGGGCTTTAAAACATTTAATGAGATGGTGGGACAGAGCCATAAAATAGAAACAGACAAAGCGCTTGCACATTATAAAGCAAAAGGTCTTGATTTCTCTAACATTCTTTATCAGCCCGAACTTAAAGAGGAGACCAGCCTGCATGCAACTTCAAAACCGCAGCATGACTTCTCAAACACACTTGATTTTGAGATAATAAAACAGGCGATGCCTGCTCTTGAAAAAAAGAAAAAAGTTGAAATTAACATGCCCATAAGAAACCGCAACAGAACCGTGGGCACAATGCTCAGCTATGAAGTTTCAAAACGGTTCGGTTCAAAAGGGCTTCCGGATAATACCATCACCTGTTCTTTTAAGGGTTCTGCCGGCCAGAGCTTCGGTGCTTTTCTTGCGAGCGGTGTAACCTTTCAGCTTGAGGGAGACGCAAACGATTATGTGGGTAAAGGACTTTCCGGCGGCCGCATCATCCTGACGCCTCCTAAAAAAGCAACGTTTAGACCGCAAAATAATATTATCACCGGAAATGTGAACCTGTTTGGCGCGACCCGCGGAGAAATGTTCATCCGGGGAAAAGCCGGAGAACGCTTTTGCGTGAGGAATAGCGGAGCCAATGCTGTTGTTGAAGGTGTCGGAGACCATGCATGTGAATACATGACCGGGGGACGGGTCGTTATACTCGGTAATACCGGAGTGAACTTTGCAGCCGGCATGAGCGGCGGAATTGCTTATGTGCTTGATTCAGATCAGCTCTTTGACACACGCTGCAACCTTGAAATGGTAGAACTTACACCGCTAACAGATGAAAAGGAATCAAAGTTCTTATATGACATGATAAGCAGACATGTAAAACTAACCGGCAGCACTTATGCTGCAGAGATACTTCACGACTGGGAGGAAATGCTGCCGCAGTTTGTTAAGGTTCTGCCGATTGACTATAAAAAAGCACTGGAACGCATGAAGAACTTCGAATCTAAGGAAACCGAGCTGGTAACCGTGACTGAGGAGATATATTAAAATGGGTAAATTAAAAGGTTTTCTTGAGCACAGCCGGGTAACCCCCTCATACAGGCCTGTTCACGAAAGATTAAACGATTTTAACGATGTTTGTGAAAAGCTGTCTGAAAAAGAAATATGCACCCAGGCTTCTCGCTGCATGGACTGCGGTATTCCGTTCTGCCATCTGATGGGCTGCCCGTTGAATAACCTGATCCCGGAATGGAATGATTATATTTATAAGGAACAATGGTCTGATGCGCTAAAACGGCTGGAGTTAACAAATAATTTTCCGGAAATCACCGGCAGGATATGCCCGGCGCCATGCGAAACAGCCTGCACGCTTGCAATAAATGACAGCCCGGTCACCATCCGTAACAATGAACTGACTATAACAGAAATGGCATTTTCACGCGGTGCAATAACACCAAAAATTTCAGTTACGAAAACAGGTAAACGTGTTGCTGTTATTGGATCCGGCCCCGCAGGACTGGCTGCTGCCCAGCAGCTGGCACGCCTTGGACATACTGTTGTGGTTCTGGAAAAAGACAAAAAACCCGGTGGAATACTGAGATACGGCATCCCGAACTTTAAACTTGGAAAATGGGTTATCGATCGTCGGATTAAACAAATGGAACAGGAAAGTGTGATATTTGAAACTGAGGTAAACGTTGGCATTGATGTCTCCGCGCATTACCTCAAAAAATACTTTGCTGCAATAGTGATCTCATGCGGTTCCGAAGCGCCACGGGATCTAAATGTCCCCGGAAGAGAATTAAACGGTATCCATCCTGCAATGGACTATCTTTCAAATGCAAACATGTATTTATCTGCGGACACACCGTTGGATACAATTCTAACCGCACGAAACAAAAAGGTACTTGTCATCGGCGGAGGAGACACCGGCTCAGACTGTGTCGGTACGGCAAACCGTCAGGGAGCTAAAAAAGTTTACCAGTTTGAGATAATGCCGAAACCGCTTGAATGGAATGAACCCTGGAATCCCCAGTGGCCGGAATGGCCCAACATACTCCGGACCTCAAGTTCACATGAGGAAGGCTGTGAACGCAAATGGTCTGTTATGACAAAATCATTTGCCGGCAAAGACAATAAAGTAACAAGAGCGGACTGCATCATGGTTGAGTTGAAAAGAAAAAATGGCAAAATGGAACTTTCCGAAAAGAAAACCTCCGAATTCAATATTAATGTGGACATGGTACTGCTTGCCATGGGTTTTACAGGCATCAAAGAGAACAAACTTTTCAAGGATCTGAATCTAGCAATGACCGATAAAAAAACTTTTAAAATCGATCAGAACTTTATGACCACAGAACCGGGTGTTTTTGCTGCCGGTGATGCAGTAACCGGGCCCTCACTGGTGGTCAGGGCTATTTATCAGGGACGAAAAGCAGCTGAAAATGCCCACAACTATTTAACCAAACAATGAATTTGACAAGCAGACCAGGTATTATATATTAGAGTTAACAATTCAACATTGAGGATTAAATTATGGAAACAAACGCCCTTACAAAAGCGTATGCAGAAAATGTCTTCACCATTAAGACCATGCGTAACTATCTTTCCAAGAAGGCATATAAAGCTCTCATGGAAACCATCATGAACCGTACGTCAATTGATCCTGTAATTGCTGACGAAGTCGCGGATGCCATGAAAACCTGGGCCCTCTCAAAAGGCGCGACCCATTTTACCCACTGGTTTCAGCCGTTGACCGGTGCAACTGCTGAAAAGCATGACTCATTTATTGAACCGGATCGTGAAGGCGAATGCATGATGGTCTTTTCAGGGAAAGAACTGATCCAGGGGGAACCCGATGCTTCCAGTTTTCCTTCCGGTGGACTGAGAGCCACCTTTGAGGCCAGAGGCTATACCGCCTGGGACCCCACCAGTCCGGCATTTATAAAAGAGGGTGAACAAAGCGCTACGCTCTGTATTCCCACAGTATTCTGTGCCTATAACGGTGAGTCTCTGGATGAAAAGACACCTCTGTTAAAATCAATGGATGTTCTTTCAGTTCAGATCAGCAGGCTGGCGAAACATTTTGGTATAAAAACAAAGGGAAAACGCGCATACCCCACCATGGGTGCGGAACAGGAGTATTTTCTAGTCGACAAAGAGTTCTATGACTCCCGAAGAGACCTGCTTCAGACCGGCAGAACACTGTTCGGCACTCAGCCGTCAAAGCATCAGCAGATGGATGATCATTATTTTGGTGCTATCAAACCCAGGGTTATGGCCTTTATGGAAGACTTGGACCGCAGACTTTGGAAACTGGGAATACCAGCCAAGACCCGGCATAATGAGGTCTGCCCGGCACAGTTTGAGATCGCTCCGGTCTTTGAAGAGCTGAATCTTGGAATCGATCACAACATGCTGACCATGGAAATCCTCAGGAACACTGCAGAAGATCACGGCTTTGCCTGTCTTCTTCATGAAAAACCTTATGCAGGTGTAAATGGATCCGGAAAGCATAACAACTGGTCTGTAGTTGGCCCTGATGATAAAAACTGGCTCACACCCGGAGACAACCCGCATGAAAATGCTAAATTTTTAACCATGATCTGTGCACTGATCATGGCCATTGACAAGCATGCTGCCCTGCTTCGTGCCACAGTTGCCTCAGCAGGTAATGACCACCGGCTGGGCGCAAATGAAGCACCGCCTGCCATCATCTCAATTTTTCTGGGCGAACAGCTTTATGATGTGATCCAGCAGATGGCAAAGGGTGCGGCGACTTCATCAAAGAAAGGCGGATTAATTGAGATCGGCATAGATTCATTACCCAAGCTTCCCAGAGATGCAACTGACCGCAACCGGACATCTCCCTTTGCTTTTACCGGCAACAAATTTGAATTCAGAGCAGTTGGATCAAGCCATAACTGTTCACAGGCAAATACAGTCATAAACACAATTGTTACTGAAGCTCTTGATGAGATTTGTACAAAGATCGAGAACGATGTGAAAAAAGGTAAAAAGTTCAATGATGTTCTTCAGGTCATACTGCAGAATATTGTGAAGAAACACAAACGGATTCTGTTTAACGGTGACAACTATACCGATGGCTGGAAAAAGGAAGCCAAAAAGCGCGGACTGCCGAACCTGGTTACCACCCCCGAAGCACTAAAGGCCTATAAAACCAAAACAACTGCTCAGCTGTTTGAAAAATACGGGATTCTATCGGCCAGAGAGCTCAGTTCGCGCTATAATACTTACCTGAAAAAATATGAGGCAGAAATCGTCATTGAAGCGATCTGCGCCAAAAAGATCGCAAAAAATCTGGTTATCCCGGCAGTAATCCGTTATCAAGCAGAGTTGGCAGACTCGATCAGTATAACAAAATCTGTCCTGAAAAAGGTCAACCAGATTGAAAGCAAGAAACTGCTATCTGAAATATCAAAAGAGATCGAGACTGTATTAAAGACCATTACAGAACTTGAAAAGGTCATTAAAACTAATAAGCCGGGCCGGATAATTGCAGTTCAGAATAAACTCAGAACAGCTGTAGACGCTCTTGATTCCCGGATGGACAGAAATACATGGCCTTTGCCCAGCTACACTGAAATGATGTTTGTGATGTAAATTAATTATTAAAAATAACCATAGATTAGAGCCTGTCCAAAAATATAAAGTGCTTAAGTGACAGTGGGGAAAAGATCTT
>CAYLYF010000117.1:0-11574 GCA_964387595.1 uncultured Thermodesulfobacteriota bacterium
TGCCTGTCTGTCCATTAAAACTTGAAATAAGCAAAATTGGGACAGGCTCTAAATATCGATCTTCATATACTTTCTTATAGATTTTTTTTCAGCAGCCGTTTCTTTTCTTGTGTTTTTAACAGTCTTTGAAAGATCTTTTTTAAGGATGTTTTTCAGAAGAAAAATAATTGCCAGTGCCTGCAACTGATATCCGTCTCCTGTTTCATCAAATTTCACGATGCCCTTTGCTTCAAGGTCACGCACCTTTTTCTCAAGCAGACTGTACTCAAGATTATCCGGCTCAACATTTTCTCATTTCCTTTTACTTTTACAAATTCGGCATGAATATTTTTCAACCTTGTTTTTCCCTTGTACTGTTGTTCCTGAAAACTCATCAGCTCTTTGGTAAATTCTGCAGCCTGATTTTTTCCGATTGGCGGTTTGTTTTTTTTAAAAGGATCTCCATATTCAAGAGACTGTATTCCAAACACAACTTCCTGAACAATTTCAAACACTATATATTCCGGTGTTTTCTTTGATTCCGGCCGCAGTGTAATTCTTGCCGGCAGTGCAAGCATGGCAGCATCTTTCAGGATGTTTCGGGTGAGCTTCCCGCGGATGCACCTGTATCCCCGGGCGATTTCCATTACAGCAAGGCTTGCCCTGATACTCCCGCCGCGCCCGATCTCCGGATGTTCTCTGGTTTTTTTCACAAGCTGCACAATAATCGTTTGAGCCTGTTTGTCTGAGAGCTGTTCTGACAATTTCTGTTCGGCTTTTTTGATTAGCATCTACTCAAACTTCAGGTGAACTATTTTTGTCATTTTTCTCATTACGGGGATAAGTGAGAACATTATCCTGTTAAACAGAGGAAAACGGTCTCTTCCCTTATTAACAGCAGATTCTTCCCCTATATAATGGATACTCTGTTCCCATGATCCCATCTTTTTGCCGCTTTTATTCCCCACTTAAGAAGGTTTACCGCTTTTTTATCCAGCGGGTCTTTTGACTTCATGAAAGTACACATGGTTATGAAGAAAGGATCAAAAGCTTCCATATATATAAAACTCAGCGTCCTTAAAATTTTCAAGGAGAATTGAGATTACTTTTCTGTTTTCTTCTTCTGTTAAATAAAAGGACAGACCTTCCATAATGAAGAGAAGCTTTTTGTCTTTGGGTATCAGGTCCGGCCAGGTTGGATCCATGGTTGATTTTGTGATAAAGCGATTACGGGTGTTTTTTGAAAAATTTTTTTTCTGATCTCGATTGTTTCAGGCAGGTCAAGGTCAAACCATGTTATTTTTCCGTTATCAACCCTGGGGAAAGATGGTATCCAGACCGCAGCCGAGATTAAGAATCACTCCGTTCGGGCTGTGTTTAAGAAAATTAAAAACAGCTTCATTAAAAATGATGGTTCTCAGGCAGGCGCACAGCTGACTGATAGGATAAAGCTTTGTATTTCAACGTCATAATCAAGGGCGTCGATGATCTTGACAGACTTCGGGTCTTTAATTACCCCGTTGTCTTTTTGGGTCCCAACATATCTTGATATCAGGGGGTATAAAAGGGTTTCAGCGACATCTTTTAAGTCTTCGGTTGATATCTGCTTTTTAGCCACCGTCGTTTTTAAGCCCTCCCTTAAAGATTATTTTAAAAACGATTTCCCGAATATGAATTCATGTTCATTTCGGCGGTAAATAAAAACCCTTTTATAAAAAGAATATTTATTTACTTACAAACGTTTTAATTAAACGTTCAATTGCCTTATTGGCATCTTCTCTATTATAGCCGATATCTTCTCCGCTGCAGGAACTGAAGAAAAGACCATAAATAACCCGCTCAATAGAACCGCAAAGAACCTGACGCATCACACTGGGAGAAAGAGAACAGTCAAATATGCCCTCGTTTTGACCTTCGGTGATTATGCTGTCCATAGTATTTATAAGTTTTCTGTTCTCTTCGATGATTTTTTGGCGTTTTTCCTGCAGGTTTAGATCATTTATCATTACCAGGTGCGGGAGTCCTTCATTTAAGACCTTAACCAGATAAAGGTCATTTTCACCCCGGATTGTAAGGTTTTCGAAATTATGCAATACGGTATATATCTTGTCAAAAGAATTTTTTGCTGTTTCAAGTCCTGATTTATTTAGCAGGTTTATTTGCTGGAGGAAATCGATGATTATTGAAAGAAGCACATCAAGTTTGTTTTTAAAGTATGAGTAGGTAAGTCCGGTTGAAATACCGGCACCTTCAGCTATTTCTGCCATTGTCGCATACTGAAAACCCTTTTCCGCAAAAACCTTAGTTGCTGAATCAAGTATCTTTATCTTTTTTGAATCCTGTGCCATGGTCATGTATCCTTTTTGCAAAATGTGAATATGAATTCAGTTTCAAGTATAGTTTCTTGTTTTATGTCTGTCAAGCAGAAAAGGTTTTGAACTTAATCCCTTTTTTTTTGACACAATGGGGTCTATATATATAACCAGAATATAAAAAATTAATTAAATATCAGATATCCCCTATTAAGGAGAATTTAACGATCTCAAACGAGCAAATAGTTAACGAACTTGTGGAAAAAGTAACCAGCAGTGTGGTTGGGGACATAAAGCAGAGTATAAACAAGATCATTGAAGACGGGATAAGTGAAAATCTTTCAAAGATAATGCTTGAAGGCGAATTTTACAAGACGATTAATGATGAGCTTCGAAAAGGTCTTACCGGCATATATAAGGAGATCACTTCTGTAAACAATGAACCCGGCTCTAATGTTTCAATGGATAAAAAAGAAACAGAATAGCTGTTTTCCGAAGCGTCTGAACAGCTTGATGCGATTGTCCAGACAACAGAAAAAGCAACAGAAGATATTATGGAAGTGATAGAAAAGCATATGGATCTCCAGGGGAAAGCCGGACAACTTTTAAAAGCATTAAAAAATAAAGAGATCGATGATGAGGGAATAGAAAAACTTATTGAATTAAACAACATTTTAAACAATGATCTGATGAAGCTGATGACTCTTTTAAGTTTTTAGGACCTGACCGGCCAGAGGATAAAAAGGATCATTCATGCGCTTAAGCAGGTCCAGACCACGGTATTTGAACTTTTCATGTCAACCGGTCTTAAGATAAAGGCAAAAGAAAGTGCGCCTGAAAAAGCCATTGATGAAATAGAAAAAGAGACCCAAAACAGGATGTCGGAACTTAAAGGTCCGCAGACAAAGGTGGATGATCTTTTGGCTGAGCTGTTTAACTAAAAAGATTCTTGTTTTAACGTTGCTGAAAAGCTTGTTTCACTAAATAAAAAATTAAAAAAGCCCTGGATTAATCCGGGGCTTTTTATTTTATTTTTTAATCGAATTTCAGCAGGTCAAAAATCTTTCCCGGAATAAAATGCTTTTATTTAAAGACTGGGTTTGTTATAAAAGTTAGAAAGGTTCTGTAACCAATCATACAAAGAGGAGGAAACCATGTTCCGCCAAAATCCCCAAACACGCAAAAATTTGTTTCGAAGCCTGGCTTTTTTGCTGATCCCAGTTCTTTTTTCTTGTGCCCTGTTTCTCACCTATGTGGCTGTGGACTGGCACGCAGACAATGAAACAGCCGGTTCTTTCTTTGCGGAACCCAGCGCTGTGGCAACCGATGAAAATGATAATGTCTATGTGGCAGACATCTGGCAGTCCGTCATTCAAAAATATGATTCTGAGGGTATTTTTATCAAACAATGGCACTATCCTCCGGGAAGCGATAATGATGACCTGTTCCGGCCAGCCGGAATCGCCATTGACAGCGCATCCGATCTTTATGTTACCGACTGCCAGAACAATCGGGTACAGGTCTTTGATGACAATGGAAATTTCCTCCGAACCTGGGGTTCCGAGGGTAACAGCACCGGTCAGTTCAGGTATCCGGCCGGGATCGCCATAGATTCCGATGATTATATATATGTGGCAGACACCGGAAACAACCGGATTCAGAAGTTTGATCAAGGCGGCACCTATATCACCCGATGGGGACACAGCGGAGATACAGACGGTGGATTTGACGGCCCCTTTGCTGTAGCTGTGAGCACGGACGATGAGGTTTTTGTGGCGGACACCTATAATCACCGGGTTCAGAAATTTGAAACAGACGGTTCCTTTATCAAGGCCTGGGGCACAAGGGGGTTAGGTGACGGAGAGTTTTATGGGCCGGGCGGAATTGCCGTTGATGATCAGGGCCATGTCTATGTGTGCGATACCCAGCGTAACCGGATGCAGAAATTTGATTCCGGCGGCACCCATTTAATGACCTGGGGAAAACTCGGTTTAACAGCAGGAAAAATGGATGGTCCGATCGGGGCAAGCATTGATACCAAAGGCAATGTTTATCTTGTGGATGCCAAGAACTGCAGAGTTCAGAAGTTTGCTCTCGGTTTTCCCACAGCACCCGAAGAAGAAAAAGAAAATTTGTGTGAGGTCTGGGAAGGGGCCTGGGATGTGCTTTACGCGGATAACAGTACCTATGAATGGATCATGGATAATTCAGCTGTAAGAGACAGTAATATGTTTCCCTGTATGGTTGACGGGATCGCCAAAGATGAAGAGGAAAATGAAGTACCCTTTAAAATTTACTGGGCTGAAGGAATGGGTAGACAGTTCATGTATACAGAAAATACCGGCGAGCTCAGCATGACGGATCCGACAACATTTATTGACCTTAGCGACAACAGTTTCACCGCAGATACTGAAAATTCATATTATGCCTTTCCGATCGTCTCCGGAACAAAAAGATAGTGTAATATAGCGGGTATGATAGTTTAAAACAAATACATAACAGGAGGCATCAATGAAAAACCTGAGAAGACACCTTAACCATTTTATTTTTATTTGTTTAACAGCAGTATTGTTGATCGGTCCGGGCAGTGTGCCGCAGGTACAGGCTTTCCCTTCAAGCGCGGCAAACGGGGTGCAGGATTCCTGCGGAACAGAAAACACCTCCGGCAAAAAGATTCTGGTTGTATATGAAAGTAAGCGGGGAACAACCGCGGCTTCAGCACAAAACATTGCGCAGGTCTTTTGCAATAATGGTTTTCAGGTGGACCTGGCCTGTGCCCGTTTTGTAACGGATATTTCAGCCTATGACGGTGTCATTATCGGTACACCGATATACTTTTCAAAATTTCTTCCCGGAGTGATGCAGTTCATTGATAAACATAAAACAGCACTTTCTTCCAAGACAAATACACTGTTTATCATGTCCACGCTGTGTGATGAAGGGACTGGTCTGCCCGATAAAACCATGATTTTAAACTCCTTTGTTAATTCGGTGCTGGAGGGTTATTCCGAGATCGATCCGGTCGGTGAGATCGGTATTTTCGGCGGAAAATATGATTTTGATGACCTGTATCCGGTTGAGCTTTTGGCCATGACACTGGAGGGCTTTGATCCCAGACCGGACTACGTGAAGACAGCTCTGGTTACAGTCTGGGCTGAAGAAATAATGGCGAGTTTTGAGTAAAAAGCCGGAACAAAACTTGAAATACTTTCAGCCCCGGATCTCCGGGGCTTTTTTTTGGCACGATCATCAGCGAGTATTTTAAAATCCTATTCTGCGACACCACGCCTTTCTCTGCAAGATAAAAACGGCTCGACTTTATCCTAACTTTTTTAAAAAGTCTTTTAAATGTCTGGTTTCGCGACTTAATATTTTCTTCATTTTCAAATTCGAAATCATTTCATTTCAGTGATTTCCTGTATGGTTACCGCTGTTTCTAAAACCGGATGAACCGCTGCTTTCACGTACCATATCTGATAATCTGCGTCAAAGTACGTTTCAGCCACCTCCCCGCCTGTTACTTCATAGGTCTTTCCCGGTTCAGGAACAGGCATGACAAACTCAAGGCTTATCCCCTCATAGTTTTCCAGTAAATGGTTGGTTAGTGTGGCGGTTACGGTTTTGCTTATCCCGCTGTTTGAAGGCAAATAGGTGCAAGACAGTGCGGGGATGTTTAGCTGTGCCTGGAAGCCGGCGGTTAAACTGTCTTTATAAACAGGGACTGACGCTTCATCGTTATCAAAAGTATAAGACGTGATTTCGCCGGAGTCTATTTCAATAAGTCTAAACACCGGATAAATGTTTGATAGAAAATCAAACATCAAACTTCCGGTTGTAATATAGAGTACGCCATCATCTGTTCTTACTTTGTCATAATGAGTATGGCCGTTAAATACCGCATCGACATCATACTCCTGTGCAAGAGTCATGGCCCTTTCCACGCCTTCGCCTTTAAAAGATTCCGGGGGATGGTGGTATCCTATCATTATGAGTCCGGCATTTGTGCCGGTAAGCTGTTGTTCAAACCAGTCCAGCTGTTCTTCTCCCAGCTGACCCTGCCAGTTGAAATTTAGAATAGCAAGGCCCAGACGTTCATATTCATTCCAGTCCATACTGTTAAGAGAAACATACAGCAGGTCACCGTATCTGAAGCTAAAGTTAAGGGGTGCAAAAAGATCCTGAAAGATTTCCATTCCGTCTATGTTTTCTCCGCCAAGCCACCACACATGATTAATCGCATCGTGATTGCCGATGGACATAAAGATCGGAACATCAAAATCCTGCAGAAGTCTATACAGATGAAAATATTCGCGAAAATAGGACATGCCAAAAACAAAATCACCGGTTATTATCACAAGTTCAGGGTTGATCAGGTTGATGGTGTTTATGGCTTTTTGAATGACGTTATATTCCAGGGTTTCTCCGGGATTGGCCAGGAACCCTCTGATATCATCCACGTGGAAATCTGTTAAATGAACAATTGAAAAGCTGCTTTTTATTTCATCGATTATTTTTACTGCGTTGGGCTGCGTGTCGGAAAAAGTGCCGTTATCTGTTTCAATTACAACTTGCAGGTCAAAAAGGTCGACAGGAACAGACTCCGGAATAGACAGGTTCAAAAAATAGTAGAGACCTTCCCGGTCTACACTTCTGACCACGGGCTCAAACTCTGGAGAAAAAGGACCGTTTGATTTTTTAAGGGTTATCTTTATTTCTGTTGAATTATCAATAGAAAAGGATGTTCCCTTTAATCCAGGATATATTTTCACGATTGAAGTATTATTGTCTCCTCTGAGCCAGAATGACGGCATTCCGAACATGGGCTCTGAAATAAAAGAGCCGCATGAATTTAGAAAGCCAGAGGATGCGGAAGCAGAAAAAATCAGGGTAATTGATAATAAGAAGGCTAAAACAGATCTTGTTTTCATAGCAGGTAAATTTAAATTTTTTGTTTTACTTTCTTTTTAGAAATTAACAGGAAGCACGTATTTAATCAAGCAAAGGATGATTTAAAAGCAAAGAGGAAATTGGTGGATTTATTATAATGATTAATAATCCTGTTTTGCCTTAAAAACAAAGAAAAACATGAAAAATTCCCGCGCAATCGTAGACGATATTGTAAAAGAGATCGAAGCAAGAGTCTGCTCGCCTCATTTTGACGAAGAACTCATAAAACAGTTTCAGGAAAAAAGAAAAGAGATCGAAAATCAGGTCCCAAGAGATTTTTCAGCAGGTACTTCTGAAAAACACATCTCTAAAATAAGAACCGTTCTCGGGGAGGAATTTTTTTATTTTTGAATCAGGGGAAAATCGGGCCAATTGTCTGGAAGGGAAAAGAGCGGTTGCAGAGAATATATAAAAAACTGGCACCCCGGGTTGAGCTTTATCTCTATTATAAGAAGGCGTCACAGGAAAAAGCCCTTGATGTTGAGCACCTTAAAAAGATCAAAGAAGAACTGATCGAGTCTCAGGTATCCCATGTCCATGAGATAGAAACACTGGATATTCCTTTAAATGAATACAGACTTCTAATCGATATTGTTCTTGACCCTTTTGAGATAGCCATAAAAATGATTAACTTAAGAAAAAAGGTTAGGATTCATACAGGCTGAAAACAATATCCAAATATCCTTTAAGAGTAGAAATTCTGGTAATTTTTTTACTGGTGGCCACAATTCTGCTTTTGGTTCTTTCCGGACTTTCCTCGCGAAAATCAACCCGTGCGCTTGAAGATTCAATTTACGAAAAACTAAATGCTGTTCAGGCGGCAAAAAAAGGTAAGATCATAGATCTGATTAAAGTTTTTGAAAGAGATGTAACGAGTCTTTCGAAATCACAGCAGGTGTTGAGTTCGATATTTCTGTTTGATGGTTATTTGGACAATTGTGATGAGCTATTAAAAGAAGATGTACTTATCCCATGGATCCGGACCAATATTTTGGTGTTCACAGACAGGCAGCATCCTTCCCTGTGGAATTCATAAAGACTTTCGGCTATGATGATGTTGTGCTTATCAATGAAGATTCTCAAGTATATTTTACTTCCCGGGGAATAAAGGGGGAAATATTTGACCTGCCAACTGCAAAATATCAAAAACTTATTAATGATGCAAAAGAAAAGGAACTTTCCCTTAATCTTGAAAATGAACCGCTTGTAAATACCGGTCTTGCCAAGGTCTGGAAAAAAGTTTTAAAGACAAAGAAGGTCGCTTTCCAGGACTTTTCATTTTATACACCGGATAACAAAGATATGTTTTTTGTGGGAGCGCCGATATTTGAGGAAGGAAGCGATCGGATCATAAATGTAGTTGTTCTGAAAATATTGTTGAAGGCGGCAATAAGATTGCCGGCGTTGCAAAAGACATTGAGAACGTTGCTTTTCAGACCAACCTTCTTGCTTTAAATGCTGCGGTTGAAGCGGCACGGGCCGGTGAGGCTGGCGCCGGATTTGCTGTTGTTTCCGAGGAGGTCAGAAATCTTGCACAGCGTGTTAAGGAAAGTGCCCAGGCAACAACAAATATCGTTGATACCAATAAACGGCTTATTGCCGATGGAATAAACAAGGTAAACAACACGAAAGAATTCCTTGACAAGATTCTTTCTTCCATTGAAAAAGTGGCGGCACTGGTCAGCGGTATTTCAATGGCCAGTGATAACCAGGCCCGGGGCGTTGATCAGATTGAAAAAGCGATTTCCCAGATGAACAAGGTTGTTCAGTCCAACTCTGCAAATGCATAGGAGACCTCCTCTGCCAGCGAAGAACTATTCAGCACAGGCCGCTTCCATGAAATCTCTGGTGAAAGAGTTTATGGTCTTTATAGACGGTGAAAAAGCCAGGCAGCAGGATGTTGTTGAAAACAAGAACGATTATGAAGTAAAACCGCCCCTATCTCCTTCAAAAAAAGCTGCGCCGCAGCTGTCAGCTGCAAATGAAGACGATGATCTTTTTGACTCAGATATTGACGACCTTGATTTTTAACCCTTCTTTTTTCACCCCTGTTTTTAAATACATAGAATCCCTCTGCCGTATTACATGTTTACCCGTATTGTCTCCTTCGGGGATAAATGTTAATAAAGCTTACACAACGGATGATCCAAAATTTATAAAGAAGCGAAGCATGAAAAGCGCAGTTTCCGAAGAAGAATTCTGACGTTTTTGTCTTTTCCTTTCGTCCGGGTATTTCTGTTTTTCTAAACCTTTTACCCGGAAGGGGTAAATGAGCTGGACCATACAAAGTTTACAACGGTTGCGCCAAAAGAAGTTTCTGTGCCAAGCATTTCAGGGTGTGGTCAGCACTTAGAGTGCCGTCTCCACAAAAGCTATGAAATTGACAGTGCACAGGCGCATGTTATCGGTGATGTCGCAGCTATTGTTGTAGCTGAAGGGCTGGAAAAAGTTGACAGGGAAGAGAGGATAAAGCGGTTGAATTTACCCGTTTCACTCGGAAGTGAAAGCAGGAGGTGTTTTCATTTCGTAAAAATAAGCTCAACAGAGAACTATGAAACTGTGCTGCCGCCAGAAGAAGACTGTCCCAATACAGAAGATTGATGAATAAAACAAAGGAAAAAGCTTATGAATAATGATTTTATGGATGAGATAGACAAAGAAAACAGAGAATCCGCTGACGGATATCTGGAGAAAATCAGGTCAGAGGCATACAAGTATTATGAAGAAGTAACCATCACAGAAATAAACGGTGACTGTCCTTATGGGCACAAAAAGGGGGGGGTGTTTAAGGTTACGAATATGAACTCTGATTCCATGTGCGGTTCTCTTTATCAGGCGATTCATTCAAACATGACCACTCTTCATTATGGGGGATCCCTTCCCTGGGAAAAAGATGCCGCTACCTTTAAGGGAATCTGTGCGCAAAACAGAGTAAAGGTGGAAGTGAAAAGGATTGAACAGGAAGAACCAAAACCATTTCGTACAGAGAACAGGATTGTTGATATGACAGGAAAAGGTTTTTCCGGAAATGATAAATACAGGATCTTTCTGGAAGTTATAAGTGTTGCTAACAACTGTACCTGGGGTCACAAGGAGGGACACCGGATAGAACTTGATAATTTTAATATTGGTAAGGTCTGCGGTTTTATGTACTGGGAGATATATCAGTATGTTAACCTTCTTATTTCCGGGGGGCACGCACCCTGGGAAGCAGATCCGGACATACTGCACGGCTGCTGTCCCGATCCCTTTAACCAGGTTACCTACAGGCTAATAAGAGAGAAACGGTAGCTATTGCGGAATGTGGATCGTGGATTTTCGAATAAGCTTAGCAGCGTTAATTGATCCCGGAAGGCAGGATGCGGGGAGTGAACAGAAATAAAAGATGTTTTTTCCGGTCTGATGATTTAACGAGTGCCTAGGAAACCAGTAAACGGGTCTTTGTTTTCAAGCCCTTTGTTTCTTGTTTAACCTTTACCAGGTTTTTGAAAAAGGTCAGAAGAAAGAAATTTTCCAAGACCTCTCCTCCCTTTAATCTTATTATGTCTGCATAGATATCAAAAGTTTCCGGTTTTATATGTCCGTTTGTTGTTGAAAATAGCGCAACCTTTTTTCGGTAAGGCCAGTGTTGTCAAGGAATGTTGTGATTGGCGGAGCAAACTTTATTCCCCAGCATGGAGATTCGATAAAGACAAGATCATCGTCAGACAGATTTTTGGTTTTTGGAGAGATCTCGTCAGATCATCTTTTTTTTACATCAACAATGCCGCTGATAAAGCCGAAGATTCCAGCCCTGTTTTTCAGGTCCTTTATTGTCTCAGGCGGGGTTTGAAATCCTTGTGTTTTGACGAAGAATGTTTGATGGTTCAGGAATGGCAGATGATTTTTATACCGTTAACCCCTTAGAAGGATTTTAAGGGGTTTTTGTTTTTTCTTCAGCCCCTGTTTTATTTGTTTTTGAATAATAGATGACACAGCTTTTTTTCATTTTTTCCTTTTAAATGGTTGAAACCGCAAGTCATGGAAAAGATGTCCTTGAAATCTTTTCAAAAAAAGAGTTTTATCTTGTTTTTACTGATCTTGGCATGCCGGGTATACCGGATTGGGAAATTGCAGAAAAAATAAAACAAATGAAAAACGTGCCGGTAATACTTATGACCGGCTGGGAAATCAAAAACAGCGGGATCAATCTGGAAAACACCAAAATGGATCTTCTTATCAGTCCTTTCCCCCTGTTTTCGCCCTTTTCCCTGATTCACCATCTAAAAAAAAGAAAAACTTGTTGGTCCCTGTAAACAGGGGAGATATAATGTGTTTGGGAAAACAAACATATCAC
>CAYLYF010000118.1:0-11390 GCA_964387595.1 uncultured Thermodesulfobacteriota bacterium
TTCACTCTGAGGGTTTTTTTTTAGGCTGAAAATCGCTCAGCTTAGGTTTTAATAAAAAATATTTAAAATAACCATGATAGAAATCGAACAATATTAATAAGAATTGAAAAAAATAAATATATTTATCTTGACATTAAAAGCATGCTTTGATAAATATGTTAGTCCGTCAGACTACATCTGACGTTATATGATAAGATTTATACCATAAACCTACAATATTAATAATTTTTTAGAAGGGAATGATTATGCGATTATTAAAGAGTTATGCGATTATTGTGTTTTTGGTTCTGGGATGTCTGTTTTTAACGGGTAATGCTGTTGCACAGGAAAAAATAGGTGTTCTATTTATTCAGCACGGTGGCTTTACAGAATATTCAGCACAGAACCTCTGGGATGCTTCTGCGCATCTTTTTGCAGTGCGGCCCGATCACCCCGTACACAAGTGGTTCCTTTTTAATTCAGCCGGATGGGGTGGCATATTAAGTGCAGGAAATGCCCCCAAGGAGATCGGAAAATACAGTTTCGAATATGGGCGTATCGGTGGTGTGGACCCTTTTCCTGCAACGATCAATTCACAGGTCTCACAGTTAAGCCAGGAATTACAGCAGCGGACTTGGGGCGGGACTGAATTTGTTGTTGATTATTCGGGGTGGATGAACTCTGAAAACATCGAGCATTTTGCCTACCCGCGATTCCTATATACTGCACCTGATTATATCGCGCCCTTTCCTATGACGGGACAAACTGCAGAAACCATATCCGGACTCACCTATTGCGGTGAGGATGAAGCTGGCGGCCCCTGGGCGGATTGTGATTCTGAAAGATACAATGTCGACGGTCCGGCCGAGCGTTTTATATCGGCAGGCGTTGACAGAATTATTGCTATTGATCTGACCACATCAGGGGTGCGCTTTTTTAAGACCTATGATGTTCTCTCTATGTTTAAAATGGCTTTAACGGAGAACGGCGGGGCAGGTATTCCTGTTCATTGGATAAATGACCCTAATAGTCTGATGGAAAAGTCTCTTCCCACCGCACCTGTGGGAAATTGGGGGAAATGGACTACGGACAAAGGCGAACCAACCACAGATCCAAGCGTTCCGGTGGCAGAGAACCCAAACCCAATTGCTGCAGATATTACCCTTGCCTCACTGCTTACAGAAGGGGCTGAAGCCTCTTTTAACAGTGCTGTGCCAGATGCTTCTACCGGAATACTTATCCTGAACCATGCAACCGGTGATTATGCGCAGTATTTCGACCCGAAGATTGATGATACCTTAATTTTAAATCAGAACATAAAAAACATGCTTCTGGCCCGGCACCCAGGCATAGAGACAGATAATATTGTAGGTGCCTATATGGGTATCAAAGAGGATGGAACCGCAGAAGGGTTTTCCGGTGAGGAAAGAACCCGGAACATGCGCGGAGAAAATTTGGGGCATGCCTGGCTTTATGAATCAAGCGCGGGACCTGAAACCTATGCTGCCCACGGAGTACTGCCCGGTGATGAATGGGGCTATAAATACTGGGATGCCCTGGAATATCTTAAAAATCGTGGTGTTGAACATATCGTGATCTGCTTTCCACAGATCGTTGCAGATTCGGTACTGAATATGGTTGAGATACCAAACCAGATTGCCAAGGAGATTGGTTATAAAAGCTGGATGAACTGGGGAGCCAAAGATTATGTTTCCTATCCGGGTGTAGGACATCCCTTTGCTGACTACTGGGGAATCTGGGTGAATACCCAGTGTGATGATGGTGCCGGCGGTACAGAAGACTGCTGTTTTGAGATGGGCGGCTGTTCAGACGGCAGGCCTTATCCTCCCCCACGGCAGACAACTGACGCACGGGAGGACCTTGATCCGTCGCTTGCCTATGATATCAGCGAATACGGACATCTCGGTTATAATCCTGTTTCAGGATCACCAGACCCAAACATCCCTGTTCAGAACCAATACACCGGAACCTGGGCAATGTATCAGCCTCCCAATGATGATGCGCGGCTTACAGAGATGCTTGCCAGTCATGTTCTGCTGTCAGCGGGAGCGCCTAGTGTTTATGGAACAATTTCAGGAGCTGTTCAGGAAGGTGTAACTGTTGATATTATTAGAGTCAGCTGTGGTTCTGATCTATTGATAGATACAACCGTTACGAATTCAGAAGGGTACTATTCATTCGACAGCCTGGGAAGCGGATACAAATACCTTTTTGCACCCAGTAAGATGGGTTACAGCTTTGCTCCGGTTCGGGATTTTGTTACAATTCCCCAAGCCGTAATTCAGCCTTTTGATTTTACAGCAACGGCTGAATAACAATTTCTAAGCGGTGGTTGCGGAAGGTTGAATGTTTTATTTTGAAATTTTAAGGCAGGGTTTCGGCCCTGCCTTTTTTTTATTTTTCATAACGTAAAAAATAATTAATATATTTTTTTTCACAGGTTTTTACAAAATACCATGAAAAGTGTTGGAATTAAGATGATTAAACCGTTTACTGTCACGCTGAAAAGTCTATTCCGAAAAATCGGGATTGTTCCCGCCCTTTTATCTTTTATAAGCTGTTAGTTTTTAGTCCCGCCTTAGACTTACTTTGTGTCCGAACTACGTGACTCTTTTCACAGCAAAAAAATAAACTATCTAGCAGCATATTGGTTAAGAAACCATTATATTTTTAGTGGGAGGGATAAATCCCTAAGAGTCCAAAAACATGCAGGGATCAGCGGGTTAAATGTTTGTTTGAAAAAAGTAGAATAAAATGAATGATAAGTCTTTGCCTGAATATTGGAACGGGCAGGAAGTTCCGATACAGCATGGTTTGCAGCCATTCTGTTGATGGTGATCATGTTTACCATTGCAGCTGTTTTTTTACCGATCGAATCCTTTATTTAACAGACTCTTTATAATCATAAAGATTGACTCACCCATATCTTTTCTATATTCTTTCCAAAAAACATAAACAAGAAAGTTTCGGATCTTATTATAGATATAAGCTGGGAAGTCCCCATGGTTTTTTATGAGCCGGTTTTCGGAATCTGGAGCCTATCTTTTTTTGGGAGAAACAAATGAAAATTTTAGGGTTTATGGGAAGTCCCCGAATAAAAGGACTCTGCTCACAGTTTACGGCCAGTATATTAAAGGGTGCAGAAAGCAAAGGGGCTGAAATTAAGCAGTTTAATCTGGTTAAATGCAATATTGGTCACTGCCGGGGCTGCTACAGTTGCGTGTGGAACAACCATGAACTGCCCATCGGCATTTGCCCCTTCGAAGATGATATGGCAGGCATCCTTGAAGAATATCTTGCCGCAGACGGTTACATCATGGCATGCCCGGTTTTTGATTTTACGGTTACCTCAATTATGAAAGCATTTATTGAACGGCGATTTCCCCTGTATTTTAGAAATAAGGAGGACCATGGCACGGTTCCCAATGCCCGAGTAAAACAGGCTTTCAAAAAGAAGGCCGTGGTTATGGCCACCGGTGATGCTGCAGATGAATATTTACCTATTGCTGAACCCTGTTTTGAGGTTATGTCTCACCACTTTATGGTGGAAGAGATCGATGTGGTTGAACAGCTTTATGTGGGAAATATTCACACCGTTGATGAAAAACGGTACAAAGAAAAACTGGATCAAACCTTTACTCTGGGCGTACGGCTGGTTGAGGAAATTGAAAAGTCGCGTCTGGAAAGGGAGTAATTGTTATGCCGCGGGTACTTATTGTGGGCGCAACAGGATACCTTGGAAAATACCTGATACAGGAATGCAAACAGCAGGGTTACTGGGTGCGTGCCCTGGCACGGAACGTGAGTAAACTTGGTCCTGTAAAGGATTGTGTTGATGATGTTTTTGTGGGTGAGGCCACAAAACCGGAAACACTTCATGGCCTGTGTGACACTATTGATATCATAATATCAGCTCTCGGGGTGGCCAGTTCAGCCGGCAAAGAAACAACCCCGCTTGATGATATCGATTATGGCGGGAACAGCTCTATTTTGAAGGAAGCAATCCGGGCCAAAGTGAAAAAATTTATATACGTGGCTTTCATTAACACTTCAGGTTTTGAACATCTGGAAATCACAAAGATCAAAGAAAAATTTATTAAAGAACTCCACCAATCGGGCCTTCAGTACTGTGTGATGCGGCCCACGGCTTTTTTCTCTGATATGAGTGCAATACTTGATCAGGCACGGAAGGGGACTGTCTATCTGCTCGGCAGCGGTCAAAACAGATCAAACCCGATCCACGGGGCTGACCTTGCAAAGGTATGTGTTGATGCTGTAAAATCATCTGAAACAGAATTGTCTGTCGGCGGCCCTGAGATTTTTTCTTATCAGGAAGCAGCAGAGCTTGCGTTCAGGGTTCTTGAAAAAGATCCGAAAATAAAAAAGATTCCGGTATGGCCGTTTACTGTTCTGTTAAAAGTCCTTAGACCTTTTTTAAGCAGGCGAAAATTTACACTTATTCAGTTTCTTCTCGGTGCTTTTACCAACGATGCTGTAGTGCCGAAATATGGTTTCCGCACACTGGAAGAACTGTATCGTGAAACAGTGAGTGAAGGATAATAAAGGGCGAACCGGAAAAAGACAACATGATTATATGCAATTACAATATAATGTTTTTTTATGAAACAGTATATTGCTCATTCGACACTTTTTTAGACCAAAAAAAGGAAGACGATTCGAGCTCTTCCAGCCGGATTCTCGATAAAACCGCGTGATTTTTTTCACATCAAAGGGATAAATCACTTAACAGAATATTGATCAGGAATTCATTATGTTCTTAGTGAAAGAGACAATTTCCCGATGACTTAAAAACATTCGGGCTTCTCGTTGGGCTGAATGTTTGTTTAAGAAAAGGAGAATAAAATGAATAATATATATTTGGCTGAACAACGGAATGCTGCAGGAAGTTCAGATACGGCATGGTTTGCAGCCATTCTGGTGATGACATCATGTTTACAATAGCTGCTGTTTTTTTTACCTTTTGATGTCCTTGCACAGCAGGCTGTTATTGTAGACAGCCGGTGCACTTTCCCAGATGAGATCCCTGCACAGTGGATTGATCAGGCCAGGGCCTATTGCCTATTGCCATACTTCTCATGGCAGCCAGTTGACCAGCGGCATGAGCGCGCTGGCCGGATGGAAGGGAAGCCTCTATGTCTGGAATAACGGCGGTACAGGGGGAGCTCTGGATCTTCATGAATATGCCATGGGCGGAGATGTGGGATATTATCCTCAATGGGTCCCGGGACACAAACTGGGCGCTGCAGTGGGACGGGACCAACCCGGATGAGGCAGAAGGGTTCAGCCTTTTGATTTTACAGCAACGGTGAAATAATTGATCTTTCATGAAGACAGCGGAGGATTAAATCAAATATTTTTATAGTCAAAAGGCAGGGCAAAACCCCCTGCCTTTTTTATCGTTATACAAACTGAAAAAAATCGATCTTGAAAATCATAAATAATTCTTAAAAATCATCAAGATCAGGGCATTATTGTCACCTTGGGGCGGGTTCAATTCCTGTTGACACAACTCTTATGATTTTATAGGCTTAGACAAAGTCAACTAACCTTAAGAGAGGAATAAAATGAAAAAGAAAATCGCAGTTATAATGCTGGCTGTTTGTTTCCTGTCTGCTCCCTTATCCGCCAAAGCCATGATGTTTGATGCCATGCCCAAAGTTAATCAGAATTCCGGTTCACAGGTGAGCAGGATTCTGGAACTGCTTGAAATCTCCATTGTAAATCAGCGCGGAGAGCTGTATTCTGCGGAAGCGGATGCAATGGACAATCTTGAGCAGGCTTATGCAGAGGATGATCCCAGTGCAAAAATAGCCGGCTTGTTAGGGCTGCTTGAGACGATCGGTTCAGAGCGAAGCGGGGTTATTGACGACATCGTAGATTTTATTGAAGAGTTTTTTGGTATCTTCGGGTTTTTATCAGATTTGCTGGATGAGGATATTTTAGATATTCTGATAGTCATTGCACTTATTGTTGTGGTGTGGGAAATAATTGATAATTGAGTCTGTCCTCAAAAATACAGATTATTATTTGCAAAAGAAAGGCAGGGCCCGGAAATGGCTATTGCCTTTTTTTGTAAGAGACTCAAAAATAACTGCGTTGTACTAATGTCAAATATATTGTATAAAAAAAAAGGAATATCTAAAAACATCTTTTTAATAAAATATATTTTAGGGGAGAATATAAAATGACAATTTCTGTCAGGAAAAAATTTACCTGTTTCGCGATAGCCATAACTTTAATCGGCTGCTTATTCTGGATTTCTTGTACGACTCTCTTCACTGCTGATGACGGATCGGTTTGGGAACAGGTCAATGATGACGGATTCGGCAATAGGGATAACTTCTCTGTTGTTGCGATGGCTGAGTATAAGAATGCGCTGTATGCCATGACCCGTAACGAAGAGGATGGTGCTGAAGTCTGGCGTTATGACGGTTCTGAGTGGGAGCAGGTGCTTTTCCCAAACGGAGAGACAAACGGTATCTACGGCAACACGCATCTTAACAATGTCTGGGGCCGTATGATCGTATTTAACAGTAAACTGTATTTCGGTTTTTCATCCGGACTCCAGGGCAATTATCTTAACTCATCGGGGTGTGAAATATGGCGTTATGACGGATCTGTCTGGGAGGCTGTTATCTCAGACCAAAAAGATACAGATGGCTCCGGTACCATAACTGATATTTCAGGCTGTGAAGCTGATGACGGTGTTACAACGGCTGTGGTCACGGACAGTTCTCAAACCTGGACCGCAGATCAGTGGGCAGGTGGTACGCTTCAGATCACTTCGGGCTCAGGTATATACCGGAAGTTTTATATTATCAGCAATACGGCGGATGCACTGACCATACAGCAAAACGAAACCGCCGGGACAGGAGCTGACCAGGAATCTGAAACTGAATTCACAGTCTGTGACAGTAAAAAATACAGTAATCCCTATCCTAAATATTCATATACCCTTGGCGAAGTTGAAGAAGGTGATACCTTTACCATTGGTATGGGAACGGATGAAAGCGGATTTGGTGAAATCTGGAACAAAACCATAACAGACATGGAGCTGTTTGATAACAAGCTTTATGTCAGTACCGGCCTTAACTATGACTATGGTGCTCAGGTCTGGTATACGGAGGATGGAGACAGCTGGTCTGTGACCCAGCCTGCAAACAGCTTTGGAAACTACCATACCGGAACCGCATCTTATCCCGGCGGGCAAAAACCCGTTTCAAGCAGTCTTACCAGTCTGGCTGTATTTGACGATACACTTTACGCTGGCGGAACCGGTACCACCGGTCCTTCCGGTGGTTGTTCCCGCATGGCGAAACTGACTGAAACCGGTTGGGACCTGATTGTTGATGTTGATATCGATGAAGATGATGAAGGAACAAATGAAAATGGATTCGGCGATGGGATGGACTGTACTATGGATACTGGGAATTTTATGCCATGGTCCATTGAATCTTTTAATGGGATGCTGTTTGCCGGGATTAATTCACTGGGCGGACTGCGTATTCTTTACAGTCCCACCGGATCTGCTGATGATGGCAGCTGGTTTTACAGTGTGGGAGACAATGAGACCCTTCCCCCTGGTTTTAACGATACGGTAAGCACCTCAGGTATGGGACATAAAAATATTGCGCCAAATCTGTTTCCTTTTGGTGGCGATATGTATGTCGGCACGGTATCTCTTTATGTTCCTGAATATGATGCAACGGATACAGAAGGGGCGCATATCTGGAAAACAAGTGACGGAATTTCATGGACTCGGGTAACCGGTAATGGTTTTGACGATACGGATGTTGTTATCTTTGAGGCGTTTGCTGTTTTTAACGGCAAACTCTATATATCTGCCAGTAAAGGTGCAAGTTCCACCTCTGAGGGTTTAGGCGGCGTGAAAATTCTAAGGATGAATACTGCAGCTAACTGAGTTTTGTGAAAATATAAAACCAAAGGCGGGGTGTTGTTTTATCTCCGCCTTTTTATTTTTGATCAAAAAACGGGGGTGATTTGTTGTTGGTTCATCCCTCCCTTTTTTATAATTGCGCATTCTGATCAACTCCCTCAGACAATCCTTTTTTATTCTAAGCAGCTTAAATTCCCATGTTATGTCAGGTAGATAGAGCCTGTTCCAATCCTGGATATTTAAGCCATTAATGGACCGGCAGGTCACCCATGATATGCGGCCAGTAGTTCGACTGCATCAAAATTGAGCAGCTCATTTGCTTTTTATCCTAAAACCCGCATTCCAGACACAGCTATCCTGAGGGTTTTTATTCCACCGTCTTTTTTGTGCGTTATGTTGCCTGCAACTGCCTTTGATTCTCAGCCCGTGGCAGTCTGGCAATTACCCACAGATTGTGTGCCAGCACCGCCCATGCCACACTCATCTGTCGAGAGGCAAACCCCTTACTCTTAAGAGGATTGCCTAAAAATCTATTCTTTAGAATTCCGATTCTTTCTTCTGTTTGTCCACGTCGCTTCTGATTCTCACGAAAGGAGGCTTGTTGCATTTTTTTCTTTCATTATGAATAAACTAATTTTTCAAGTTTTCATAAATACATCATATAAAATGACAGGGAATACAAGGGTTATCTTAACAAGTTGGGTTTTTAGCAAAGATTTTTTGTAAGGTTAAATTTGGATTTTCACATTTTAAGGCAGTTGCTCAGCAGACTTGAGACGGTCTATGAGCGGAGTTGTGTTTATCATTGCTTGTTTTGCATCAAAGCTTTTAATTTTTCCTCGGTCAGCAGGTTGCCGGTAAAAGATTCAGGATCTTTTGAAGCAACAAGGGCAGTATACTCTCCCCAGGTCTCAGGTTTTGCCCAGCCTGACCGGTCAATGTCCGGATTTAAGAAGGCCCATCCTTCGGTGGCTGTATTATCCGGCATTAATGCGTTAACTGCTATATTGTATTCTTTAAGTTCTTCTGACAGTCCCAGAGTGAAACGGTTTACGGCTGCCTTGCTCACATCATATGCCAGTCCGGTGAAGGGTTTATGCCCTGTTTTTTCCGCGACCACTGATGAGATGTTTATGATGTGACCCCGGTTCTGTTTTAACATATGGGGCAGCACAGCTTTTGTGCATAGAACCACGCCTTTCAGGTTTGTATCCAGTACCGTATCCCAGAGGTTTTGATCGATATCTTTAAAATAAGCCGGACTGTTTGTGGCAGCATTATTAACCAGAATATCGATCCGCTTAAAGTTCCCAATTGTTTTTTGTACCATTTCTTCTACGAGTTCTTTACGGGTAACCTTTGCTTTTATGGCTATGGCATTCCCCCCAAAGGCCTTTATCTCATCTACTGTCTGGTGGATGGTACCTTTTATATTCTTAGGTTCTTTTTGGGTTCTTGCAGCCACAACGATTGTCGCGCCTTTTTTTGCCAGTTCAATGGCAATGGCTTTGCCGATGCCTCTGCTGGCGCCTGTAACGATGGCAACTTTTCCGGTTAGATCCATTTTACATCCTTTTAGCAGGTAATATGAAAGCCCCCCACGGCTTTCACCCCTTTTTAAATGTTCGTGTTGAAGACCTCACATGCTTTTTGAGTCGGTTCTTCAATAAGTTTTATCTTTCTTTTAATTAATTCATCTTTTGTCGGTTCAGGAATAGTCATTCCCCCGTATGCGCCGGTCCCGATGATCAATATGTCCGGTTTGTAATCGATGATCTCTTTTATGTCTTCAAGCGCCAGAGAATGGCCTTTTATTCTTTTCCAGTCAGGGCGTACTTTTTCAGGAAAGACAATAATGTCGTTGTGGTAGCTTTTGCTGTTCACAATGATTGTTCCGAAAGAGCAGCTGTCTATTATCATTAACCATTACCCGGATTTTTTAGATATTATGACTTTATCTCCCTTTTTTATACCGGTGTTTTTTTGAGCGCTGCTGTTTTTGATGGAGATCTCAAGTAGATTGCTGCTTCCGAAAATACAAAAAAGTTCATCTTTTTCTGCAGCAGCATAATGGGTCACTATTTTGGATAGCGGTATATTGTTTATTTCAAGGTTTAGATTGTTTATGAACCCGGATTGTTCGAGGAAAGACCGACTGACATTTGTGATCAGGTTGCCGAACCGGTCGATATGGATTATTTTACCTTCTGCCTCAATTGTGTTTATGATGATGGGTTCCGGAAATTGAAGGATCACCGGGTCTTTTGTAAGAGGGCCGAAAGCACCCGGGTTTTCACCCAAAGAAAGGTGAGCGGCCGCAGGGGCAAAGATATCCCGTCCGTGAAAGGTGCTGCTGATATCACTCAGAAAATAGCTGCTGTTTGTGAGTTCTACTGTTTTTTGTACTTTGTCGCCGGATAGTATACTGCTGAAAATACCGTTATCCGGGCCGATAAAAAAATATTTTTCCGTCTCTATAAGAATGGGTGATCTTTTGCTTCCCACTCCCGGATCAACAACCGCAAGGTGGATGGTTTTTTCCGGAAAATATGAAAAAGAATTGTTTAAGGTAAAACCGGCACTGATAATATCCTGCGGCGGGATGCTGTGGCTGATGTCAACGATCCGGATATTTTTATTTATGGAAAGAATAACTCCCTTCATGATTCCCACATAGGGGTCTTCAATACCAAAATCGGTTAATAATGTTATAATGTCTGTAAGCGCCATACTCTATAAATATTTGAAAGATCGTCATTGGTCAAGAAATAAATCGGAGAAAATATAACAATATAGGTCTTGAATATGTTAAACTTGTATAAATTAATAACGGCTAATAAAATATAATCCATGAGGCTAAAATGAAGATTATAAAAGGAATAACGGTTATATTTCTGGTACTTTTTTTTGTGCTTAACGCACATGCCGTGAGGGTGAAGCGGGTAAATCTTGAAGATATGGCGGGATCCGCAAAGCTTATTTTTGAAGGAGAGTGTGTCAGCAAAAAAATAGAATTTGATAAGGGAATAGGGCAGGACATCTATGTCTTTACCTTCAGAGTGGACCGGGTTTTAAAAGGTGATCCGGGAAGTACGCATGTGGTCAAGGTGATAAAGGCGCTTGCGGATCAGAAACAGGTAACGACATTTATCAAAGGGGGAAAACTGATTCTTTTTATGCTGGGTGAAAGCCGGCTGGGTTTTTCAAGCCCTGTGGGTCTGGGGCAGGGCCGGTTTTCTGTGGTTGATCTTTCGGACGGTAAAAAAGGGGTGATAAATGAGAACAGGAACAGGGGCCTTCTTAAAAATGCTACAGGCAGCAGTAAAATGAGGACTCTGTCCGGTGATGAAGCCGCTTTAATAAAAGAGGATGTCCCGGCTGATTATGATGCTTTTATTTCTCTGACAGAATCTTTGATCCATAAATAGATCTGCAAATATAATAAAGTACGGTAATCATATGAAAATAATTT
>CAYLYF010000119.1:0-11345 GCA_964387595.1 uncultured Thermodesulfobacteriota bacterium
TGGTTTATTTGTGAGAGTTGACATAGTGTTTGTTATATGATTACATTTATATGATGGGAACTTGGAACTAATTTGACCCATAACTTAACTTTTAGGTGTAACTTCGCATATGATTTTTTTTGATAACTATAATTAATTTAAGTTTATAAACTCTAAATAAAGAAAATATTGATAAAATGTTATGAACTTTAATATCACGCAAAAAATAATTAAAAATCATCTGGTAAAAGGCAGGATGATGCCCGGTGAAGAGATCTCCGTTGTGATCGACCAGACATTAACTCAGGATTCAACCGGAACCATGGCATACCTTCAGCTTGAAGCGCTGGGTATTTCAAGAGTAAAGGTGAAAAGAGCGGTTGCCTATATTGATCATAATACCCTGCAGACAGGCTCTGAAAATGCTGATGATCATAAATATATTCAAACTGTGGCTGATAAATATGGAATATATTTTTCACGCCCCGGTAACGGCATATGTCATCAGGTTCACCTGGAGCGTTTTGCAATTCCCGGAATGACCCTCCTTGGATCTGACAGCCATACGCCTACAGCAGGGGGAATGGGGATGCTTGCAGTGGGAGCCGGCGGTCTTGAAGTTGCCGTGGCAATGTCGGGTGCTCCGTATTCTATAAAAATGCCGAAAGTCTGCAGGATAACACTTAATGGAAAACTTAGACCATGGGTTTCTGCAAAAGACGTTATTCTTGAGGTGTTAAAGAAACTTACGGTTAAAGGCGGTGTGGGAACTGTTTTTGAGTATGGCGGTACGGGTGTTTCTACAATGACGGTTCCGGAAAGAGCAACCATTACTAATATGGGGGCTGAACTTGGAGCAACCACTTCAGTTTTTCCAAGCGACGATGTTACCCTGAAGTTTTTAAAATTACAACAACGTGAAAAAGACTGGATGCCGCTTGAGGCTGATGATGATTGTGAATATGATGATTCTATTGAGATTGATCTGGATAAGCTTGAACCTCTTGCTGCACAGCCGCATAGTCCTGATAATGTTGAAACCGTGAACAAACTGGCCGGGCTAAAGGTCGATCAGGTGCTGATCGGGAGCTGTACCAATTCTTCCTATCAGGATCTGATGAAAGTTGTGGAAATAGTTAAGGGCCGTAAAATACATAAAGATGTCAGTTTTGTTATTTCGCCCGGATCCCGTCAGGTCCTTTCTATGCTTAGTTCTAACGGCGCCCTTTTAGATATTATTGGTGCCGGCGCCCGTGTGCTTGAATGTGCGTGCGGCCCCTGTATCGGGATGGGACAGTCTCCCACAACGGATGGTGTTTCACTTAGAACTTTTAACCGTAATTTTAAAGGCCGGTCAGGGACACCCTCAGCGGATATTTTTCTGGTAAGTCCTGAGGTTGCTGCAGTCAGTGCGATTAAGGGTCAGCTTACCGATCCCCGTGATTTTGGCACCGCCCCTGCAATTAATGACAGCCCGCAGTTTATTATTGACGATTCACAGATCATTGTGCCTTCTTCTGACGGTCAGGACAAGACCGTAATACGCGGTCCGAATATAAAGCCTTTCCCTTTAAATACAGCTCTTAAAGAAAAGGTCGAAGGAAAAGTCCTGGTAAAATTAGATGATAATATTACGACCGATCATATCATGCCGTCTCATTCTAAACTTTTACCCTTCAGGTCAAACATTGCGTATCTTGCAGATTATTGTTTGACACCCTGTGATCCAGATTTTCCCAAAAGGGCAATTAAAAACAGCGGCGGATTTGTTCTCGGTGGATTTAATTTTGGACAGGGCTCAAGCCGTGAACATGCGGCACTTGTATTGCTGCAACTCGGGATAAAGGGTGTTGTCGCAAAATCATTTGCGCGTATTCATATGGATAATTTAATAAATAACGGAATCTTACCCCTTGTTCTGGTTGAAGAGAATGATTATGCTTTAATAGAAAATGATGACACTCTTTGTATTGAGAATGCATGTGAACAGCTGAAGAAGGGCAGTAATATTAATATGAAAAACCTGACCAAAGATAAAGGGATCGAGACAACGATACCCTGTTCTGACCGTCAGAAGCAGATCCTTTTTTCAGGAGGTCTCTTGAATTATATAAGATCAAATTAATCACAGACATGCGCCGCCTTAGATCCACGAAAAAACTTATAACTGCGGCTTGGTCAAGATGGCGCCCCGATTTTACTACGGTCCCCTTTGGGGACCACTTTAAGACCACGGCTTTTAGCCGTATATAATTAATTTAGTGGAAAGTCTATTGCACAAAATAACATTACTGTCGGGTGATGGGATCGGGCCGGAAGTAATCCGGGCGGCACAGATGAAAAGAGATGTTTTAGTATCTTTTAGATCAACCTGTTAAATAGAGTTATGTTTTTTTTAAAAAGACTTGTTGAATATTTAGAGATCATTAAAATATAATGTCCACGTTTATACAAAAAGGTTCCTGTTTGAAAGTATGGAACTGGATAGTCAAATCGTGTTATTAAATTAGAGAGGTATACGATCATGCATGAAAATACACAGGAAATAACCGACATCATTTTAAAGGCAGCCAAAAAGGCACAGAAGGAAACAAACGGTGAGCCTGAACCTGCCATGACCCAGCCTTTACAGTGGCCGGTAGAATGTACCATCGGACCCGGACTTGAAGGCGGGATCGCCTGTGAAACAAAGATCGGCTATGTGAATGGTTCAAAAGGATGGCTTATTTACCGGGGCTATAATATCTTTGATCTGTGCGCAAAATCAAGTTATGAAGAGGTCTCTTATCTTTTACTTCACGGCAGTCTTCCCACATCCAGAGCGTTTCAGATATTTAAAAACAAGCTTACTGATTACCGTTATCTTACGAAGACTCTTCGTCTTTTAATGGGGTTTCCTATTGAGGACATGAATACTATGGGGGCACTGCGTATGGGTGTCAGTATGATGAGGCAGGAGTTTACTTTTCGTGATCAGGAAGAAGGGCTGGAGTATGGTGAGATTATCAGCTCGGATGAAGACTCTATTCCCATGGAGGTAAAACCCTGGGGTGATAAACATGCGATTTATGAATTTAACAATACGGATGTCCCCCATAAATCAACACTTGATGAAAATCTTGAAGAAGCTTTCGGTACGGAAGCATGTTATCATCTGATAGCAGGCGTATCTACTATTGCGGCTGCGGTGACTCGGGTCCGGCAGGGCAGGATGCCTTTAGAGCCTGATCCCGACCTTAGTCATGCCGGAAATTTACTTTATATGATGACCGGAAAACGGCCAAACGCGGTTGAAGAACGTGTAATGGATGTGGCTCTGATCCTCCATGCTGATCATGGTATGAATGCCAGTACTTTTTCTGCTATGGTGGTGGCTTCAACCCAGTCTGATATCTATTTTTCTGTCGGTTCCGGAATTGCGGCACTTAATGGTCCTCTTCACGGCGGTGCAAACGAACAGGTGATGCAAATGCTGGAAGAGATCGGCAGTCCGGATAATGTGAAAAACTGGCTTGAAAAGACTTTAAAGAAAAAAGGGAAAATCCCTGGTTTTGGTCACCGTGTGTATAAGGCTTATGATCCGAGAGCGCGGGTTCTGGGTCCAATGGCAAAATTTCTTGCTAAAAAGAACAGTAAAGCAAGAAACATATTTTCAATCGCTAAAGAACTTGAAAAACAGATGACAGAACGTCTGGGTTCTCAAAAGAAGATCTTTCCAAATGTTGATTTTTACTCGGGGATCGTCTACAGCTGCCTCGGTATACCTTCTGATATGTTCACTCCGATATTTGCGGTAAGTAGAGTAGCCGGCTGGACAGCGCGTGTTCATGAATATCTACATAACAACAGGATCTTTCGTCCCCGTGCAATGTACACCGGTGAGTTCAATAAAGAACTTATTCCGATCAAAAAACGTTCTAAACAATAACGAATATTTTGACAATCCGGTGAACTCAGCGATGGCAGACCCAATATATGATCGGATGTTTTCAAGCTTCCCTTCAGCACTTGATTATTTCAGTAGATGTATGATCTCAGAGGTTAGTCCAACAGCTTGTCCGCTCATTAGAGAGCCTGTTTTAATATCCCTGTATAACTTCTTATATTTGATTTTGACTAAGCAAATTCATAAATAGATTTTCACTTTGATGATCAGTGCTATTGGTCCTGGAATAAATTATTGAATAAATAGAATCAGCTAAATATGACGAACAAAAGACCTAAAATTTTTTATACTAAAACGGATGAAGCGCCTGCTTTAGCTACGTATTCTTTATTCCCTATTATTGAAGCATTTGTTTCAAAAGCAGGTGTTGAGATTGAACTTAGTGATATTTCACTAGCCGGAAGAATAATAGCTGTATTCCCTGAATACCTTAAAGAAGAACAAAGAATAAGTGATGCCCTGCAAGAGTTAGGAACCTTGGTAAAAACGCCTGATGCTAATATTATTAAGCTTCCTAATATTAGCGCTTCAATACCTCAGTTAAGGGCAGCAATTAAAGAATTACAGAATAACGCATATGCCTTGCCGGAATACCCCGAAGCACCCAAAAACGATAAAGAGAAGGAAATAAAAGAGCGTTACGATAAAGTAAAAGGCAGCGCCGTAAATCCGGTATTACGCGAAGGTAATTCAGATCGACGTGCTCCCCATGCGGTTAAGGAGTTTGCTAAAAATCATCCTCATTCAATGGGAGGATGGAGAGCAGATTCTAAATCGCATGTCACGAGTATGAGTAAAGGCGATTTTTATGGTAGCGAAAAATCAATTGTTGTTTCGTCAGCCGGGAACGTAAAGATAGAGTTTGTTAGCAATAACGGAAAATCTACTGTTTTAAAAGAGCAGACAGCAGTTCTTGAAGGCGAAATAATTGATGCCTCATTCCTGTGCATTAGCGAACTACGCAGTTTTTTTGAGACGCAGATGGCTGACGCAAAGAAAAAAGAAGTGCTTTTTTCTGTACACTTAAAGGCCACCATGATGAAGGTTTCTGATCCTATTATTTTTGGACATGTCGTTTCAGTTTTTTATAAAGATGTGTTTGCAAAATATAATAATTTAATCGACAAGTTCGGCATTGATTTAAACCATGGTTTAGCTGAGGTGTACACGAGAATTCAATCGCTTCCTGAACAGGAAAGGATGGCTATTGAAACTGATATTGAGGCTGTTTATAAATCACGTCCTGACCTGGCAATGGTAAATTCTGATAAAGGAATAACAACTCTGCATGTTCCCAGTGATGTTATTATTGATGCATCCATGCCGGCCGCAATACGAAATTCAGGGCAAATGTGGGGGGGCGACGGCAAACAAAAGGATATGAAAGCGGTAATCCCTGATCGTTGCTATGCAGATGTTTATCAGGAAACCATTGATTTTTGCAAAAAGAATGGGGCCTTTGATCCAACCACCATGGGAAGTGTCTCGAATGTGGGATTGATGGCACAAAAAGCTGAAGAATATGGCTCTCATGATAAAACCTTCGAAATTCCGGATAATGGGAGAGTATGTGTTACCGATCAAAATAAAAAAACTATTTTCGAACACAAAGTCGAGAAGGGTGATATATGGAGAATGTGTCTGGTTAAAGACGCCGCTGTTCAGGATTGGGTAAAACTTACTGTAAGCAGAGCCAGGGCTACTGGTGCACCGGCTGTTTTCTGGCTTGATAAAAACAGGGCGCACGATGCAAACTTAATTGTAAAAGTTAAGACCTATCTTAAAAACCATGATACCAGTGGTCTGGAAATAAAAATTCTTTCTCCGCTTGAGGCCACCCAATATTCCTTAGATAAGATAAAAGCAGGTGCTGATGTGATTTCGGTGACAGGAAACGTGTTACGTGATTATCTTACAGATTTATTTCCCATATTAGAGTTTGGTACCAGTGCAAAAATGTTATCCATTGTTCCGTTAATGAAGGGGGGTGGGTTATTCGAAACGGGTGCTGGTGGATCAGCTCCAAAGCATGTTCAGCAATTTATTCATGAAGGACACCTGCGTTGGGACTCTCTGGGTGAGTTTCTTGCTTTGGCAGTGTCGCTTGAGCATTTAGGGAAATCAACCGGTAATGAGAAAGCACTTATTTTAGCAGAAACCCTTGATAGGGCAACCACACAATTTCTTGAAAATGCAAAATCTCCTTCGCGTAAGGTAAATGAACTCGATAATAGAGGGAGTCACTTTTATTTGACCCTGTATTGGGCACAGGCTCTTGCAGAACAAAACTCAGATACTGAATTAAAAAACATCTTCACGAAGGCAGCACTGAAACTAAGTAAAAATGAATTAAATATTGTTGAGGCGCTTAACCCGTCCCAAGGTAATCCTGTTGATCTTGGCGGTTATTATTTTCTAAATGATGAGTTAGCAACAAAGGAAATGCGGCCCAGTAAAATATTTAACGATATTTTAGCTTCTATTTTCTAGGAGGTGTTCTCAACAAGCTATTCAGATTACACAAGATCAAGGTACAACATGGCGGAAGATGTCACTGCCAACCGTTTGTAGCGTGTTGCAATTCGCCGTAAGTTTTTGATCTTCTGGAAAAACCGCTCAACATCATTACTTAGAACAACGCGATTAGACTTTGGGGGAACCTCTTCTTTACTGCCTGCTGTTTCAATCACCAAAAGAATATTATTCGCATCGTAGCATTTATCTGCATTCACCACATCACGGTCGGTAGCTTAATCCGGCAGGAACTGCTCGATTTTTTATCATGGTGTGTTATTCAATATATATAGATCCCTTTTTAGCTTATGTGTATGTTGAGTTCTCTCAACTATCGGTTAACAATGGCAAAATATTATTTTTATATTGAGAACACCCACGAGTTCAACAGTTTTAAGATTTAACGTAAATTTATTCTGTAATTTTTGTTAAAGAAGTTCTACCGTTAATATTTTTTATTCTGTAATTATACCAAAATGGAAGGCTGATATTTTAATATGGGAAATATTTATACTGTAAAATTTATTACGGATTGACAAAACAGTGCTATCTTTTTGATATAACATGCTTTTTTTTGAGTTAAGGAAAAATTACATAATGGCATTTAAATTGCTAATTCATATTATATTTACTCTTATTAATATTCTTTGAAGGAGAAAAAGATGAATAAAAAGGATAAGAAACTCACCACCAATGCAGGGGCTCCGGTACCGGATAATCAGAATGTAATGACCGCAGGCCCCCGCGGACCGCAGTTGCTGCAGGATGTCTGGTATCTTGAAAAAATGGCCCATTTTGACCGTGAGGTTATTCCTGAACGGCGGATGCATGCCAAGGGCTCCGGGGCCTACGGTACCTTTACCGTTACCCACGACATCACCCAATATACCCGCGCCAAGATTTTTTCCGAGATTGGTAAGAAAACTGAGATGTTCGCTCGCTTTTCCACCGTGGCCGGTGAACGCGGTGCTGCCGACGCTGAGCGCGACATCCGCGGTTTCGCGCTTAAATTTTACACAGAGGAGGGCAACTGGGATCTGGTGGGCAATAACACGCCGGTCTTCTTCCTCCGCGACCCGCTTAAATTTTCGGATCTTAACCATGTCGTCCATCGTGACCCGCGCACCAACCTGCGCAGTGCCAAAAATAACTGGGACTTTTGGACATTATTGCCCGAGGCCCTGCATCAGATTACGGTAGTTATGAGTGACCGCGGCATTCCGGCAAGTTTCCGCAATATGAACGGGTTCGGCAGTCACACCTTTAGCTTTTTCAACGCTAAAAACGAGCGCTACTGGTGCAAGTTCCACCTTCGCACCCAACAGGGCATCAAAAACCTCACCGATGCGGAAGCTGAGGCGGTGATCGGTAAATGCCGAGAGAGCAATCAACGCGATCTCTACTACTCCATTGAGAAAGACGATTTTCCTCGCTGGACCATGTACGTCCAGATTATGACCGAGGAACAGGCCACCAAGCTCCCCTACAATCCTTTTGATCTGACCAAGGTCTGGTACAAAAAAGATTATCCCCTTATAGAGGTGGGAGTCATGGAACTTAACAAGAACCCGGAAAACTACTTTGCTGAGGTGGAGCAGTCGGCCTTCAACCCGGCCAGTGTCGTGCCGGGTATCAGTTTCTCACCCGACAAGATGCTCCAGGGAAGGCTCTTCTCCTATGGCGATACCCAGCGTTACCGGTTGGGAGTCAATCATCACCTTATCCCGGTCAACAGGGCTCGCTGCCCTTTTCACAATTATCACCGCGACGGTCAGATGCGTGTGGACGGCAACTTTGACTCGACTCTCAGCTATGAGCCCAACAGCTATGGTGAGTGGCAGGAACAGCCCGAATTTTCAGAGCCGCCGCTGGAACTGAGCGGGGCCGCGGCCCACTGGAATGCCCGTGAAGATGACAGCGATTACTATACTCAGCCGGGCAAGCTCTTTCACCTGATGAGCATGGAACAACAGAAGGTCCTGTTCGAAAACACTGCCCGTGCAATGGGTGATGCACCTAAAGAGATTAAAGTCAGACATATCGGTAATTGTCTGAAAGCAGATCTTGCTTATGGTGAAGGGGTTGCAGACGCACTTGGGATTCCGCTCAGCGAGGTATCTTAGACGATGAATTTTTTTGATAATTACCGGCTGTAGTCTTTTAACTGCAGCCGGTAAATTAGTGAAATCAAATTACATAGGAGGAATTTATGAGAATTAATATCGAAAATGAATTCATAGAACTATCACCTGAAAATTCTGATGAAACTGCAAAACTGGAAACAATCTGGAAGATGATCGTGGACTGTGCCCGTTTTAACCGAAAGCTCGTTCCTATTGGAGAGTATATCCCTTCAAAACAGAATATGGCCAGATTTGCAATAGAAGGAGAGAAGGGCTCATCTGATTTTCCTTCGGTTTTTGTGGATCATGACTGCAGATGTTATTGTCAGACCTGTAATAAATATATTGAGCTCAAAAAAGGAGACAGGATACCGCCATGCTGCGGTAAACTTATGGAAGTTATGGATTAGAAGCTTAGTGGGCTTACTTTTTTCGGACAAAATCAGTTTATGAAAAGTTTGTCTTTAAATTGAGCCGCTGCCAACAGCAGCGGCTCTTATATTCTTGTATTAAACATTTATATTTTGTAAAAGACGGAATCTTATTTCAGAATTTTAGATAAATAATTATTGCGTAAATGAAACAATTTTTAAATAAGAGCGTAAAGCTGCGGTTAAATATAACTTTTTACAGCGTTATCCTTAAACAACAAATCTGGATCTACTATGCAGACAAACAGATTGATTCATGAAAAAAGTCCTTATCTTCTTCAGCATGCGGATAACCCGGTAAACTGGTATGCCTGGAGTGATGAAGCGTTTCAAAAAGCATTAACTGAAGATAAGCCCATATTTCTTTCTATCGGTTATTCAACCTGTCACTGGTGCCATGTGATGGAACATGAATCCTTTGAAGATGAGGCCGTCGCAGCGCTTTTAAATGATACTTTTGTGTGCATAAAAGTTGACCGGGAGGTGCGGCCTGATATAGACAGCGTATATATGACAGTATGTCAGATGCTTACCGGAAGCGGAGGATGGCCTCTCACGATATTTATGACTGCGGATAAGAAACCCTTTTATGCGGCGACTTATATCCCGAAAGAATCAAGGTTCGGTCGTACGGGCATGCTTGAGCTTATCCCGCAGGTCAAACATATCTGGCAGACAGATAGAGATCCGCTTTTTAAATCAATTGATAAAATAATGTCTGCTATTGATCAGCAGGGTACAGGTGATACTGCTGAAGATCTTGAAACTGTAGTTTTTGATAAGACTTATGAAGTATTCAAACACTCCTTTGATGAAAAAAACGGCGGTTTCGGTAATGCCCCCAAATTTCCCACACCGCATAATCTTTTGTTTTTGCTGCGGTACTGGAAAAGGACAGGAAATGATACAGCCCTAAAGATGGTGACGAAAACACTCAGGATGATGAGAGGCGGGGGAATATATGATCATCTGGGCTATGGATTTCACCGCTATTCAACTGATGAAAAATGGCTTGTTCCCCATTTTGAAAAGATGCTTTATGACCAGGCTTTAATATCAATGGCGTACCTTGAGGCTTTTCAGGCAACAGGGGAGGCGCTTTTTTCAAAAACAGCAATTGAAATATTTTCATATGTTGAAAATGAGATGACATCTCCTGAAGGTGGGTTTTATTCTGCTGAAGATGCCGACAGTGAGGGCGTAGAAGGAAAATTTTATGTCTGGAAGATTGATGAGATAAAAGAAATTTTTATGAAAAAAGAAGCGGATCTTTTAATCGATTATTTTAACCTTGACCCGTCCGGTAATTTCCATGATGAAGCGACGGGGTCAAAATCCGGTGAAAATATCCTTAACTTAAATATTTCAGACAATGATTTTTATAAAAAGCATACATCCTCTGCTGAAGAGTTTGAGCCGCTGTTAAATGGTTATCGCAATAAGATGCTTAAAAGGCGATCTTTAAGAATTCGGCCTTTTAAAGATGATAAAATACTCACAGACTGGAACGGTTTAATGATAGCAGGGCTTGCAAAAGGCGGAAGAGTACTGGGCAGGCCTGAGCTCACAATTATTGCAGAGAAGGCCGCGACTTTTATTAATGCCAAACTTGTTACAAAAGACGAAGGGCTGCTGCATGTTTATAGAGAAGGATCTGCTTCAGTTCCTGCACATCTTGATGATTATGCTTTTTTTATCTGGGGCCTCCTTGAGCTTTATGAAACAACCTTTAATACCGCATATTTAAAACAGGCCATAAGTCTTAATCAATATATGACAGACAACTTCTGGGATAAAAAAAATAGCGGTTTTTTTGCCACAGCGCATGACGCTGAAACACTGATCATGCGACAAAAAGATTCCTATGACGGGGCTGTTCCTTCGGGTAATTCTGTTGCGCTTTTAAATATTATAAAACTTGCCCGCATCACCTCAAATTTAAAACTTGAAAAAAATGCTGAAAAATTATTTAGATCATTTGCATCTAAAGTCGAGCAGGTCCCATCAGGGCATACTATGTTTCTTTCAGCCTTTGATTTTATTTCAGGTCCTTCTTATGAGGTTGTTATTGCAGGTCAGATGGGCTCAGAAGATGTTACAGGGATGTTAAAAGCGTTAAGACGGCTATATCTTCCGAATAAAGTAGTCCTTTTTCACCCTGAGGGCGATGCCGCAAAGGAGATCGAGCAGATCTGTAATTATGTAAAACCGCAGAAAAGTCTTGGTGAAAAAGCAACAGCCTATATTTGTGAGTCCTATACCTGCAAAAAGCCTGTTACTGAAACAGATCAAATGATTGAAGTGGTATAGGTCTAGCGGACACACCGAAAAGCATGATATAAATAGAAAACT
>CAYLYF010000120.1:0-11045 GCA_964387595.1 uncultured Thermodesulfobacteriota bacterium
CTTTGTATTTTCTAATTAATATTAATAATCTACCCACATATTTTATTAACGAACCAAAATTGATAGCCCGGTAAAAAGTCCAGAAAAGGACCTTATTGCAAAATTGGCCCAAGGAAAATCAGATAGTTACAAGGTGACATCCTTTGGTTTTTGACTTTTTACCGGATCATCAAAATTTGAAGCTTTTTGTCAAAAAATGCTCATAAAATCCTGTCTTGAAGGCGATGATAAATCAGCATAATTCTAAAAAAAAACCTTAATTACCGGAACTTTTCAGAAGACCCTGCAAATCTTCCGCAGTAAGCTGCGGAAGACTTGCAGGATGCTTTCGACCAAAACACGCATGTTACTGTTTTTTCTTTTTAAACACTTATAAAGAAACTAATATTAAGAAACTAATCCTTGACCGTGCTGATAAAATATTATAGTTATTAACAGATACAATTATATTAATAGTACCTATTCTTAGAAAGTGAAAAAAAGATGGTTTATCAGGTCGAAAATGAACCGGTTGAAATTCCGAAGGTATTGCCGCTTCTTCCCGTAAGGGACATCGTCGTTTATTCATATATGTTTCTTCCTCTTTTTGTAGGCCGTGAAAATTCTATCAAGGCTGTTGAAGAGGCCATGGAAAAAGACAGACTCATTCTTCTGGCAACCCAAAAAGATCCTTCACAGGACACGCCCGAACCGGATGATATCTACGAAGTCGGCACCATCGCCATGATAATGAAAAAGCTTAAGCTTCCGGATAACCGTATTAAAATACTGGTACAGGGTCTTGCAAAAGCCAAGATCGTTAAATACTCTCAGACCGACCCGCTGTTTCACGTGGAAATAGAAAAAATAATCGAAGAAATACCGGATAAACTTTCAGTCGAACTTGAAGCACTGATGCGAAACATAAAAGAACAGTGTGAAAAGATCCTCTCCCTTAAGGGACTGGTATCACCCGAGGTCATGGAAGTACTTGATAATGTGACAGACCCGGGCAGACTGGCAGATCTGGTGGCTTCGAACCTTAAGCTCAAGGTAGAGGAATCCCAAAAAATACTGGAGGTGTTTGATCCCATTGAACGACTGGAAACGGTAAGCGATCACCTTTCAAAAGAACTTGAATTATCCACAGTTCAGGCAAAAATCCAGACCCAGGCAAAAGAGGAGATGTCAAAGACCCAGCGAGAATATTTCTTAAGAGAGCAGCTGAGAGCCATCAAATCAGAGCTTGGCGACATCGATGAAAAAGGCCAGGAAATACAGGAGTTCTCAGACAAAATTAAAAAAGCAAAAATGCCGAAAGATGCAGAAGAAGAATCAAAAAAACAGCTCTCCAGACTTGACCAGATGCATCCTGATTCTGCCGAAGCTTCTATCGTAAGGACATATCTTGACTGGATGGTTGACATTCCATGGAACAAAGCAACCAAAGATAAACTTGATATTAAAAGAGCAAAAAAAATCCTTGATGAGGACCACTTTGATCTGGAAAAAGTGAAGGAAAGAATCCTCGAATATCTTTCAGTTAGAAAACTGAACAAAAAAATGAAGGGGCCGATCCTCTGTTTTGCCGGCCCTCCGGGCGTGGGTAAGACCTCTCTTGGAAAATCAATCGCAAGAGCGCTTGGAAGAGAGTTTGTCAGGATATCTCTGGGCGGAATCAGGGATGAAGCTGAGATCAGAGGTCACCGGCGCACCTATATAGGGGCGCTTCCCGGCAGGATCATCCAGGGATTAAAACAGGCAGGAACAAACAATCCTATTTTCATGATGGATGAAATCGACAAGGTCGGCGCAGACTTCAGGGGGGATCCTTCAGCGGCTTTACTTGAAGTACTGGACCCTGAACAAAACTTCGCCTTCAGCGATCATTACCTGAACATTACTTTTGACCTTTCAAATGTCATGTTCATCACCACAGCAAACATGATCGAACCCATCATGTCGGCTTTAAAAGACAGGATGGAGATTATTGAGCTGTCAGGATATACAGATGAAGAAAAGCTGAAGATAGCTCGTCAGTTCCTCCTGCCGCGCCAGCTGAAAGAAAACGGCATTACAGATAAATTCATAAAACTATCCGATGAAGCCATCCTTGCAACCATCAACCAGTACACAGCAGAGGCGGGCTTAAGAAACCTCGAAAGGGAAATAGGAACCGTCTGCAGAAAAGTAGCCCGCAAAGTTGCAGAAGGAAGCAAAGACCTGTATCAGGTTAAAAAAACAAATCTGCATAAATACCTCGGCACCCCGAAAAGACTGCCGGAAGAAGAACAGCTAAAAGATGAGATCGGCATCTCAACCGGCCTTGCCTGGACACAGTCAGGGGGAGAAATCCTTTATATTGAAGCAACACTCATGAAAGGAAAAGGCGGCCTTGTCCTCACAGGATCTCTGGGAGATGTAATGAAAGAATCTGCACAGGCAGCCCTTTCATATGTAAAATCAAATGCAAAAGAACTCGGGATAAACCATACAATTTTCGAAAAGAATGATATCCATATTCACGTACCCGCAGGCGCAATACCCAAAGACGGACCGTCAGCAGGAATAACCCTGGCAACATCTCTTGTTTCTGCGATTACCCAGGTACCGGTCAGCAAAGAGATAGCCATGACCGGTGAAATAACCTTAAGAGGAAGAGTCCTTCCTATCGGCGGACTTAAAGAAAAAGCGCTTGCTGCCCTCAGACACAACATATCAAATATAATCGTCCCTGAGCGGAACAAAAAGGATATGGACGATATCCCTGAAACAATTAAAAAGAAAATCAACTTCATATATGTAAAACATATTGATGACGTAATCGATAAAGCTCTGGTTAAAAAGATCAGAAAATCCTCCAAGAAACCAACAAAAACAACCACCGCAAAAAAACGTGCGACTAAAAAAAGTCGGTGAGTTTCCGCTCATCGACATCATATCAAAGCAAACCGCAGCATCACACCCATCCGTCATTAAAGGCATTGGTGATGATGCTGCAGTAATCGCCGAAGGCCGTGACAAGTGTCTGCTGGTAACAACAGACACCCTCCGGGAAGAAATCCACTTCAAAACGTCTTTCACCACCCCTTTTTTACTGGGAAAAAAAAGTTTATCCGTCAACCTGAGCGATATTGCCGCAATGGGCGGAACACCCTTTTGTTATTTTGTATCACTTTCAGTTCCTGAAAGCCTTTCCCTTGATTTTGTAAAAGAACTTTACCGGGGCATGCACCGGAAAGCAAAAGAATTTAACACGGTTCTTCTGGGAGGCGACACAGTCTCTTCTTTAAAAGATATTGTCATTTCAATTACACTCCTTGGAAGGGCAAAGAAAAAATCCGTTGTCTACCGTCACCGGGCAAAAAAAGGCGACCTTATATATGTGACCGGATATCCCGGAGAATCCGCACTGGGCCTTTTAATGTTAAAAAAAGACCCCAACTTTTTCAAAAGAAAATCTGCCGTTAAAAAGCACCTCGACCCCTCTCCCCGAATAGCCCTGGGAAAGGCTCTTGCAGAAAAAAAGCTGGCCAACAGCATGATAGATATCAGTGACGGACTGATCGCAGACCTCGAGCATATCACCCGCCAGAGCAAAAAAGGCGCTCACATCTATCTTTCTCAAATCCCTCTTTCAAACAGCTACAAAAAAGAGTGCCTTGACTTTTCAAAAGATATGTACCATCCTGCACTCTTTGGGGGTGAAGACTATGAACTCCTGTTCACTTCCGAGGCAAAAAATAAAACAAAAATCACAAATCTTTCAAAAAGATCCGGAATTCCGATAACCTGTATCGGTAAGATAACAGACCCGTCAGAAGAAATTGCAATACTTGGCAACAGCAATAAAAAAATAAAAAAGGGGAACATCGGTTTTAGACATTTTTAGCTGTTTAGAGCATTTTCATAACGTGTAATCGTTCAAACTGTTTTTGAGGCTACAATATTAAAAAAATTGCTCTAATAACCGAAACCAGGAACAGCTAAAGAACCTTCACCACGAACAGACTACCGACTATCATGAATGAAAAAGACATTAAAAAGATCCTTCGGGATGTGAAAAAAGGCTCAATGTCAGAATCCGCAGCTTTTGAAACTTTAAAAACGCTTCCATTTGAAGATCTTGGGTTCGCAAATATCGACCATCACCGCAGCATACGAAAAGGCTTTCCTGAAGTAATATACGGCAAGGGAAAAACATCTGAGCAGCTTATTGCAATACTAAAAAACATGTCCGAAAAAAAATGTCCGATACTCGCAACACGCATTGACAAAAAAAAAGCCGCCGGGATCAAAAAGACCTTTCCAAAAGCAAAATACTATCCTGCCTCAGAAGCGCTGACAATAACAAACCGTAAAACAGAAAACAAAGGCATCGGTACGATCCTTATTATTTCAGCCGGCACATCAGATATTCCTGTTGCAGAAGAAGCCATTGTAACAGCAGAAATAATGGGCAACAAAGTGGAACATATATATGACGTTGGCGTGGCCGGCATCCACAGGCTGATGAATCAGAAAGATAAAATAATGAAGGCAAATGTAATTGTTGTGGTTGCCGGAATGGAAGGCGCACTGCCAAGTGTTGTGGGAGGGCTGGTTTCACGGCCGGTCATTGCGGTTCCCACCAGCACGGGATATGGTGCAAGCTTTGGCGGAATTGCAGCTCTACTTGGAATGCTTAACTCGTGTTCGGCAGGCGTCTCGGTTGTTAATATTGATAATGGATTCGGGGCAGGATATATGGCAAGCCTGATAAACCGCAAGTAACCTACACCTCGCCATCACCAAGTACCGTCGTTATGACACCGCTTAACTCTTTCCGACTAATCGGCTTCATAATAAGAGCATCCACACAACTGTCTTTCTTTTTACTTCCAGAGATCTCAAGGCTAAACCCTGTACACAACACAATGGGAACAGACGGCCTTATTTTTTGGTTCTTCAACAGAATCTGTGGGTAAAAAAACAATTTACACCACTGATCCTTTTTAAGGCACAAACGGACTGGTTGAAAATAGATGAACATCGAACGTCCAACATCGAATGATGAATGGGAAAAAACAACAAAACAAACAAAATCGGTTGATTTCAGGTGCTAGGTTTTCATTCGACGTTGGAAGTTCGATGTTCAATGTTGGACGTTCAAGGTTTTATATTTGACGTTCAGCTTTTGAATAAGGTTCTTTAATAAAAGTTAACGCTAAAAAAAACAGGGTGTTTATATTTATAACCCACTGTTTTAACTTTGTATTCTATGATAAGTGCTAAAAAGTTACCCACAGTTTTTATTGACGAAGCTATTTTTTCAATCTCTCTTCTGCAAGTACAAGTCCTGTCATTTTAGACATTGTCATATCAGTAATAACAAGGTCAACATCCTCAACATGCGCATTAAAATATTCCAAAGCTTCCTTAACTTTTGTAAGGAAATAAAAAAAAATATTTTTATGTAGCTATAGCTTTTCTCTGCATCACTTTATATTTATCACGGGATAATGGTCTCTATTAAGGAAGGCGTAAAGCGTTTTCTCTAATGACACTCTCCGCAGTCGGAGATAGATCGGGACGGGGCATCATTACTTTACAGCTTCTTGATACCGTCTTTTCGAGAAAATTTCTGTTTAACAGAAGGATCTGTTTCAAGTGCTGTCAGACTATTATCTATGATGGAAAGCATTTTTTCTCTGTCTTTTGGGAAAACACCATTAATAGAAAGATAATTGGTGATATGATCACTTAAGTAACAGGAATTAACATCCGCCTTTTCTACTATTTTTCTCTGCTCTTTTAAAGCCGTTTCATGGGTCGCTTTATTAAACCTGCCCGCCAGCATATCAGCATAGATCTCCGAACCAGGCTGGGGCTGAAGCGTTCTGACCCTTATATAATGCGGATCGATCCGGCTTAAAAGAGATGCTGTTTCAAAGGCATGCTCCTCCCACAGGTCCTCACCGCCAAGACCGATAAGGACATAAAGAGAAAGCTCAAAACCTGCATCTTTTACCTTCATACAAGCCTCTGCAAACTCATCGGCAGTTACCCCCTTTTTGATTCTTTTCAAAAGTAAATCACTTCCCGTCTCAAGCCCCACATGCAGACGGGTAAGTCCTGCATCACGAATACGTTTAAGGTCATCAAAAGACTTTTTGAAAAGCGTTTTTGCCCTGGCGTAGCTTGTAACACGCTCAATATTTGGGAAAGCGTCATAAAGACTGGATAATATTTCAACCATATTGTCTGTTTTAATTACCAGACTGTTTGAATCAGCAATAAAAACAGTTGTTGTAATATCCCTGTACAGTTCACGGGCAGCAGAAATATCCCTCTTAATATCTTCTACAGGCCTTCTTTCAAAACGAATATCCTTATACATGGAGCAAAACGTACACTTATTCCAGGTGCAGCCCCTTGTAACCCGAAGTAAAAGACTCCCTGCCTCACTTGGAGGCCGGTAGGGAGGAAAATCATATCCATATTTTTTTAGTCTCAAACGTCCGATAGCCATAATATCAAAATAATACCATAACTAAAGCACAAGACATAGAGGTAAATACCTGTCATTACTGGATAATTAATCTGTCACCATAAGTTTACTTTCCGCATCCGCTTTACGATGATATCTTCTAAAGTCTGAAGCCTTTCCAATATTTACCTTGACCAAGTGTCCGGTTTTCCTATAATATATATAATATGAGTAAAATAATTGCCATACTGTTTGAAGTAAAAAAGGAAGACTCCTATCTTGCCATAGCGCTGGACAGCAATGAACCTGAAATTCTTCTTACCAAAGGCCCCTCTTTTGAAAAACAAATGGGTCCCTATCCAGAGCCCTATGCTGAAGCCACTTTCAAACGCTGGAACTATTCAAAAATTAAAAATCCTCCGGAGGTAGACCCTAAAGACAAAAAAGACCTGTTGGAAAAAATGCTTAACCTTTACAAAACCGAAAATAATGGCGCTGAGTTTTGCCGTGAGAAACAGGAGTAATACAAACTCTTTTGGTTAATATTTGCCTGACACAACAGACTCAACGCGCGGTGACTTTAACATGACAATCTATCCAGTACTGACTTGAAAGGTAATTCCTGAAAATGATCTTTGACTCTTTTATGCGAAATAAAAACAAAAAAAACTCCTCTAAAAAGATGCTCATAAATGTGATGCACCCTGAAGAAAGCAGAATCGCAATAATTGATAACGAACAGCTCGCCGAACTGGCAGTTGAAACAACAAGCAGTGAAAAAATACGCGGGAACATCTACAAGGGCATTGTAAAAAAAGTCCAGCCCAGTCTTCATGCCGCATTTGTGGAGTTTGGTTCAAACCGACATGGTTTTCTCCCTCTGGATGAGGTCCATGCCAAATACCACGCAAAGGAAGCCAAAAAAGTAAGGGGCAAACTTTCACATGACAAAATCCTGAAAAAAAATCAGGAAATACTTGTCCAGGTCACAAAAGAGGAAAAAGATAACAAAGGGGCAGCACTGACAACTCATATTTCACTGCCCGGAAGATATCTGGTCATTATGCCGGGATATAAACGAAGCGGTATATCCAAAAAAATTGACAATGCAGAAGAAAGAAAAAAGCTTAAAGACATCGGTAAAGAGCTCAAACTACCTGATACAATGGGTTTTATCATAAGAACAGCAGGTCTCAACAAGACAAAAAAAGAGCTTCAAAAAGATGCCAATTATCTCCTTCGTCTCCATAAAGCAATTGAATCAAAGGCTGAAAAGGTTACCGCACCGGCGATGGTCTATCAGGAAAGCAACATAGTCATACAGTCAATAAGAGACTACTTTACAACCGACATCGGAGAAGTACTGATAGACAGTCCAGAAGCATTTAAAAAGGCCGGGGAATTTTTTAAGCAGATCATCCCGAAGCATTATAAGATCTTGACACTTTACGAGGAAAAGGAGCCCATTTTTTCAAAATACAAAGTCGAAAAACAAATTGAAGCGCTGTATGAAAGAACCGTGTCTTTAAAATCCGGAGGAAGTATATCAATAGACCCGACAGAAGCGCTTGTTTCAATTGATGTTAATACCGCCCGCTTTACCCGATTGAAGACCCAGGATGAAACAACCCTTATCACCAACCTTGAAGCAGCAGAGGAAATTGCCCGGCAGCTCCGCCTGCGTGATTTGGGAGGACTGATCGTAATTGACTTTATCGACATGAAACATCTCAAAGACCGGCAGCAGGTCGAACGGCACCTGAAAAATTCCTTTAAGTCAGGCAAGGCAAACATAGAGCTTGCAAAAATATCGAAGTTCGGCATGCTTGAAATGAGCAGAGAACGTCTGAGAAGTCCGCTGCTTGACATGAATCATATCACCTGTCCTTTTTGCCGGGGAAACGGAAAAACAAGGTCGACCGAATCTTTATCACTTTTGATCTTAAGAAAACTTTTTGACGGAGCCGCATCCGGGGAAAACCAGGAGATAAAGGTATCTCTTTCACCGGAAGTATCGGAATATCTTTTAAATATTAAAAGAACAGAAATCCATAACATTGAAAACCAGTTTAATGTGACAATATGCATCTCAAGCAGTCCCATGAAACCTTCGGACAGCTACAATATAGATCTCATAGCCAATGATTAAATCTTCTACCGGAAAGTTAAATGTCAAAAAATTTAGAAAAAACAATAATCTCCTCATGCCCGCATGACTGCGGCGGCAGGTGTGTACTTAAAGTCCATGTAAAAAATAATACCATCACAAAAATTGAAACAGATGATGGAGAAGGCACGCAGCTAAGAGCCTGCGCAAGAGGACGGGCTTACCGCCAGCGGGTATATTCGCCGGACCGGCTAAAGTACCCCATGAAAAGAACGGGTGAACGGGGCGAGGGGAAATTTAAACGCATTTCATGGGATGAAGCTTTGGAGAAAGTCTCCTCTGAACTCATCCGGATAAAAGAAACTTACGCCCCGGAAGCAATACTCAACATATCCTATTCAGGAAACACCGGGACCTTTCTGCATAACCAGCTCTCACTCTTCCGACTGCTTACCATGTTCGGAGGCTTTACACCCATATGGGGCTCAGCATCATTCTGGGGCAGTCTTTTTTCTTCTGAAACAACCTTTGGAACCGTAACGGCCGGTCACACAGGAGACGACATTCCCAATGCAAAATATATCATCATGTGGGGCTGGAACCCGGCAGAAACAGTACAGAAAACAAATACAGCACATTATCTGTCGCAGGCAAAAGAAAAAGGAATTAAAATAGTATCCATTGATCCCCGGTTTACGGATTCTGCAGCAGCATTTGCAAACCAGTGGATCCCGATTAGACCCGGTACGGATACCGCCATGATAATAGCCATGGCTTATGTGATGATAATCGAAAATCTTCACGATAAAAAATTTCTTGAAAAATACACTACAGGTTTTGACAAATTTGAAGCATATGTCCTGGGAACCGACGACAAGCAGCCAAAGACACCTGCATGGGCCGAAACCAGAACCGGCGTTAAAGCAGAAACAATTGAAAAAATTGCCAGACAGTACGCAGGTAACAAACCGTCAAAGATCCTGACCCTGGGAGCTCCCGGCCGTACTGCATTTGGCGAACAGTTTCACAGATCCCTTTCCACTCTCTCAGCAATGACCGGAAATATTGGTGTATCCGGCGGAGAACCGGCAGCTTTCGGCCTGCCGCCGGTAGGACTTCAGCCTTTAGCCGGAACCGGTCTTATTGCAAGACAAATGACCGGAAATCTTCCTGAAGGTGCGCGCCAGAGACCCGCACTTCATATAACAAAGCTTTGGGATGCTATCCTCAAGGGAAAAGCGGGCGGGTATCCGGCGGACATTAAGATGGCCTATATCACAAACGGAAATCCTGTTAACCAGTTCATGAACTCCAATAAAGCAACAGAAGCTTTAAAAAAACTAGAAACAATTGTTGTCCATGAACAGTTCATGACCCCCACAGCAAAATATGCGGACATTCTTCTCCCGGTAAATACCCAGTTTGAAAGAAATGATATTATTCGTCCATGGCAGGGCGGGGCTTACTGCATATATATGAACAAAATAATCGATTCGCTTTATGAATCAAAATCAGACCTTGAGATATGCACAGGTCTCGCGGAAAAACTGGGCTTAAGCGGATACAACGAGTTAACAGAAGACGAATGGCTTAGAGACTTCTGGGAGGCCGCAAAGGACATGACCGATTCAAAGCCCCTGCCGGACTATGACACATTTAAAAAAGAAGGAATATTTAAGGTCAAAACAGACAAACCTGTAATTGCCTTTGAAAAAGAGATAAAAGATCCGGAAAATAATCCGTTCCCCACAGCTTCAGGAAAAATCGAGATATATTCTGAAAAGCTTAAAGAAAGGAACACGCCTGATCTTCCGCCCATACCCACGTATATTGAACCCTGGGAAGGAAAAAACGATCCCCTTACAAAAAAATATCCTTTACAGCTTGTCTCCACCCACTCAAAAAGAAGAATTCATTCAAATATGGATAACATGCCCTGGCTTAACAGTCTGGAACCACACGTAATCTGGATCAATTCGACAGACGCAGAGACAAGGGGAATCGTCAATGGGGACAACGCTCTGGTCTTTAATGACAGGGGCAAAATATCAATTAAAGTTAAAGTAACAGAACGAATCATACCGGGTGTGGTCAGCCTGGGACAGGGGGCTTGGTACAGCCCGGACAAAAAGGGTATAGACAGAGGCGGATGCGCGAACGTTCTCTTAAAAGATGAACACTCACCTGCCGGTGCCTTTTGCAGTAATACCTGTCTGGTGGAAGTCGAAAAAAGTGATGCTCCCCGCGCACAGCGCGGGGCATCCCGGTAAATAAATTATATTTTTTTGATACCTACCTCTAACCCCGCCTACAAGGCGGGGCTTGCGAGGCAGGACTCCGGTAAAGGCTGAGATAAAATATAATATTAATCTTCACGATCTGGCTTTGATAAAATCGGTATCTACTTTTACGATAAATTTTTATAAAAAACTACGAACGGATTTAAATTATGCAAATTGGTTTTTATTTTGATCAGTCGAGATGTACAGG
>CAYLYF010000121.1:0-10963 GCA_964387595.1 uncultured Thermodesulfobacteriota bacterium
ATAATTTAATGGTGTTTTTAAATGGGTTGACAATTTACCAATATATAATATATAATTTTCGATTATTTTATAGTTATTTAAAGTTATAATATCAATTACAGGACACTAATTATGGCACGTGCTTTAGACGGAATCAGGATTATAGACTTTTCAAAGGCCCTGGCAGGACCCTACGGTACCATGCTGCTGGCAGATCAGGGCGCAGAAGTAATAAAAGTCGAGATGCCCGGATCAGGTGATGACTCAAGAGGTTGGGGCCCTCCCTTTATTGAAGGTGAAGCAGCCTACTTTTTAAGCGTCAACCGCAATAAAAAAAGCATTACACTGAACCTTAAAGATCAAAAAGCAAAAGAAATCGCCTTGAAACTGATCGAAAAAGCAGACATCGTACTGGAGTCAAACAGACCCGGTGTCATGACAAAGCTGGGTCTGGATTATGAAACCGTTAAAAAATCAAATCCCGGAATTATTTACTGCTCTATCTCAGGATTTGGGCAGACAGGCCCCTATAGTAAACGGCCGGGTTTCGACCAGGTCATACAGGGATACGGCGGCATCATGGGCCTGACCGGTGAAAAAGGCGGCGGCCCCCTTAAGGTGGGCATCGCTGTAACGGATATCGCAACCGGAATGTTTGCCGTAACAGGAATTCTTACCGCTCTTTACCATAGGGAAAAAACCGGACAGGGACAGTTTGTTGACGCATCCATGCTGGACGGACAGGTGTCCTGGCTTACTTATCAGGCGGGAAGATACCTGGCATCAGGCAATGTCCCCCAGCGCATGGGTTCAGCCCATCCGCTGATCGTTCCTTATCAGGACTTTGAGGCCAGTGACGGATTCATAAATATTGCCGCCGGAAATGACAACCTGTGGAAGAAAATGTGCAAAGTTACCGGCCTGGCTGACATTGCAGATGACCCGAAATTTGCAACAAACCCAAAACGCGTTGAAAACCGGGATGAAGTCGAAAAGATAGTCAGCGACAAAATAAAGACAAAGACCATGGCGGAATGGCTCGACATACTCAATAAAGCAGGCGTTCCCTGCGGACCGATTTACACCGTAGACCAGATCTTTAAAGATCCTCAGGTCCTTGCACGCGACATGCTTGTTGAACTGGACCATCCCAAATGCGGAAAAATACAGGTAACCGGATCCCCGATCAAGCTCTCAGAAACTCCGGCTGAAATAACAACCCATCCGCCAATGCTGGGCGAGCACAACAGTTCGATCCTTCAGGAACTCGGATTCTCGGATGAAGACATCACGCAACTGAAAAAAGACGAAGTCATCTAATAATTAAGGCAGGCATAAAATGAAAATAAAAAGTGTACCGTCACAAAAATTTGGAAAAGGGTGGATATTCAATGTCAAATACTCGCCTGACGGAAAACAGGTGGCGGTTGCAACAACAACCGGCATTTATCTTTATGATACCGCCACCTACAGGCAAACGCTGTATTTGTCCGGACATGATGATTACGTTTCTTCCGTAAGTTTCAGCATGGATGGTAAACGGATCGCATCAGGTTCAGACGATAACACCATTAAGATCTGGGACCTTTCAACCGGTAAACACATAACAACTCTAAAAGGACATTCTAACTGTATCACCTCTTTACGCTATAGTTTTGACGGAAAATTTTTAGCATCCAGCTCAGACGACAACACCATCAAGATCTGGAAGGCAACAAGCGGAAAAGAACTGATGACTTTAAAAGGCCATACCAACAGCATAACTTCCGTACGCTTCAGTCCTGACGGAAAATACCTCGCCTCAGGATCTTATGATGATACGGTAAAACTCTGGGATGCTAAAACCGGTCAGGAGTTAAAGACTTTTAACAGCCATTCTAAAACCGTGGAATCCGTACACTTCAGTCCTGACAGCCGCCTGATTGCATCAGGATCAGATGACATGACCATAAAGATATGGGACATCGCTAAAGATGACCCGATACAAACCCTTAATGGACACCGTGATTTTGTTATCACGGTAAGCTTTACTTCTGACGGCAAACACGTATTATCCGGTTCTGATGATGGAACTATGAAAATGTGGAATGTGACAACCGGCAGAGAGACCCGGACATATACCGGACATACCAGTTTCATCTGGTCATTAAGCATCAGCCCCGACGATTCAAAGATCGTAACCGGATCAAGAGACAACACCATAAAATTCTGGGACATTAATAAAGGAAAAGCGATCCATACCATAGACGGCTTTATCCGGCCGGTATGGTCGGTTAAAACTGATCCTGCGGTAAAACATCTGGTGGCCGGATCAAAAAACAACAACATCAATGTTTGGGATATAAAAACCGGTAAACTGATCAACCGGCTCCACGGACACTCAGATGATGTGAACATTATCTGCTTCAGCCCTGACGGAAAGCTTATGGCTTCCGGATCAGATGATAACACCATTAAACTCTGGGACACTGCGCAGTGGAAAGAAATAAAGACCCTTATGGGTCATGACGACTATGTAGACAGTGTCTGTTTCAGCCCCGACGGAAAACTTCTGGCTTCCGGATCAGATGATAACACCATTCGCATCTGGGACATTGAAAAAGGAAAAGAAGTAAAAACCCTTAAAGGACATAACGGTTATGTGTGGGCCGTTGCTTTCTCCCCGTCAGGTAATCAGCTTGCCAGCGGTTCCTGGGACAACTGCATAAATATCTGGGATGTCGAGGAAGGCAAAATATTAAAAACACTGCGCGGACATAAAAGCTATGTATGGGCACTTGAATACATGCCTGACGGAAAACAACTGCTATCCGCATCAGACGACAATACGGTCCGCATCTGGGATATTGAAAAAAATAAAACCATTCAGACCTTAAGCGAAGACAAACTGCCCATCTGGTCACTGTCCCTGAGTACAAAAGGAAGATACCTGGCTGCAGGCTGCGGGAATAATTCAATATGCATATGGAACATGAAAGACGGCGCGCTCATGAAAAAATTGACGGCCCATACAAATATCGTTGAATCCGTACACTTCAGCAAAGATAACCAGTACCTTGCGTCAGGGTCCGATGACGGCACTTGTGCGCTATGGTCACTTAAGTAATAATTGTAATAGTATTTTAAATCATTACATAATATAATTAAAAGCAGTCCTAATAAAGGGACTGCTTTTTTATTATAAAAGATCGGTTCACAAAATGGGAACTATAAACGTAATCATTTTTGATACAGCCGGAGCAGGAGAAACGGAAGAACTTCTCAGCTCGCTTAAAGCAAACCCCTCCATTAATAAAATAGTCTCCACCAAAAATATTTTATCGGCAAACAAACCCAACCCGTCATCTCCCTACAACAGCGATGTCCTGGCAAAAGCGCTACAGGAAGCGTCGGGCACACCTTATGTCATGCTGATCCACAATCCGGATACAACTGAAATAGTCCTTGATGAAATCAAACTTTTTATTAACAGGGCAAAAGATGAGAAAGAGGGAAGCCTTTTTTATTCAGACTATTACATGGACAGCCGATCTGCGTCAAGCATTACACAGGTAATCGAATATCAGCAGGGAAGCATCCGGGACGACTTTGATTTCGGCCCTGTCCAGATTCTGTCAGCTGAACATGTAATGATTTCTTTTAAAAAGTTCGGGCCGCTTTCTGCCTCAAAATGGGCGGGGCTTTACGATTTAAAACTAAGGCTTTCACTAACTGGTAAAATAGTAAAACTTCAGAAACCGCTCTCGCTTTTAAAACAGCAAACCCAGGGGTCTCATTTTGGCTATCTTGACCCCGACCAAAAGGCGCTTCAGGCGGAAATGGAAAGAACAGCCTCTGCTCATCTTAAAAGGACAAAAGCTTTATGTACACACCGCTTCATGTCCGTTCCGGATGACCCAGACCCCTGCCCGGTTACGGCAAGCATCATTATCCCGGTAAAAAACAGGGAAAAAACAATATCTGATGCTGTAAAAAGCGCTTTAAACCAGAAAACAGATTTTAAGTTTAACGTACTGGTCGTTCAGAATCACTCCACAGATAAAACCGCCGAACAAATTGATTCAATCGCAAAAACAGACAGCCGTATCATCCATATCATTCCGGAGCGCAAAGACCTTGGGATCGGTGGATGCTGGAATGAAGCAATAAACTCTTCTCTTTGCGGCAGATTTGTTTGTCAGCTGGATTCGGATGACCTCTACATTAATGAGCACACCCTTGCTGCGGTTGTAGAGATGCTTAAAACCGGTCAATACGGAATGGTGGTCGGCTCATACAGAGTGGTCAATTTTAATCTTGAAGAGATACCTCCGGGCATTGTAGACCACAGTGAATGGACCGAAGAAAACGGCCGCAATAACCTTCTAAGAGTTAACGGAATCGGAGCACCAAGGGCATTTACAAGAATACTTTTAAGAGAAGTTCCTTTTCCAAATGTCAGCTACGGTGAAGACTATGCTGTATCCCTCAGAATATCAAGGGACTATAAAGTCGGCAGGATCTTTGAGCCCTTATACCTGTGCCGGCGCTGGGAAGAAAACAGTGACGCCATGCTCAGCAGGGAACAGGCTAACACATACGCCCTTTACAAGGACAAGCTGCGCACCGAAGAAATAATTGCACGCCAAAGCATGAATACCAAAACCATACAAACACAATAATGCAGACAAAAACAGCCGGAATAATTGATTGTAAAAGTGACCTCCTGAAACCATTTCTTAACAAGAGCAGCTCGGGAAATCTTGCGCCTGTCCTGAACGCATTCATAAAACAGCAGATAACATCCTGGCCCGGGCTTAAAACAGCATTGCAAAATCTGGATGCACAGATGATAAAACCTGTTTTTCTATCTGAGCTTCAAGTTCAGCTTCATCATACCCCCCATAGAATAAAAAGTTCTGCATCAAAAGTGGATAAAAAGTCGATCTCTGAAAGACCCTGCTTTCTATGCACAGATAATCTTTATGAAAAGCAGCTGGCCATGACCTATCATGAAAACTGGCTTATTTTAAACAACCCCTACCCCATTTTCAAAGACCACCTGGTCTTGTCACATAAAGACCATCTTCTGCAGGATATAAAGGATGCCCTTCCCGCAATGATAAACTTTGTCCAGGATACTGATTTTTCATTTTCGGCATTCTATAACGGCCCGGCCTGCGGTGCTTCAGCTCCGGACCATCTTCATTTCCAGGCCTGCAAAAAAAATGATCTGCCCATCATCGGGCAGCTTAAAAAAATATTTTCTGTTGATCCTTCACAAATCCAGATAATTGACCAGAACAGCTCAATTACTTCTTATACAGGAACCTTAGATAAACGCGGCATGTTTGTCTGTATCTCAGAAGAGAAAGAAGCGGTATTATCAAAACTTCATCAGGTTCTTTCCTATTTGAAAAGCCTTACCCACTCCCCGGAAGAACCCTTAATAAATATTATTATATCGGGAACCGGAAACACCTTTACTGCTATTCTGTTTCCCAGAAAAGCACACCGCCCGGAATGTTTTTTCAGGGAAGACTCTGGAAAGTTTCTGGTCAGTCCCGGTGCAGTTGATGTTGCCGGAGCAATCATTCTTCCTCTTAAAACGGATTACGACAGAATGGATAAAAACCTTCTTCTTAATATTTTTTCAGAAGTCTGCCTTGATCATTCAATCTTTCAAAATCTTACTTTTCAGGATATGTAATAAGTACCATTAACAATCTCATTTTCCATAAAGGAACAAATCCATGATTGCCTATAACAGTGAGCCCGTAATTTCTGTTGGACTTATGGAAAATGTTAACAAGGCCTGTTTTGAAACGGTCAACATCTTTCTATTAAACAGCAAAGAACTCCTGCCCGGAAAATACACTGCTCTGTGTGAACAGGATAAAATAACGCTTACCGATACAAGCGGTAAAAAAATCTTTAATTTAAAGGAAATAATACTTGTACCGAAGTCAATTGAAAATTCAGCTTTTTTTGTTCATGACATTAAGATCGGAATCGATTTTCACTGGGAACGTTATCAGAACCAGAAATTCCGCGGCAGTCTGAAGATCAAAGCATTAGGTTCCGGCACATTCACGGTCATAAACATTATTCCCCTTGAAATGTATCTTGAAGCTGTGATCTGCTCTGAAATGAGCGCATCGAGTCCGGATGAATTCTTAAAGTCACACTGTGTGATCTCCAGGAGCTGGCTTTTAGCACAGCTTGAAAAAAAGAAAACAGCCACAAAACAGAACAAACAGGGAAATAAGTCTTCCTGGACAGACGCGGGAAAGCATAAAGATTTTGACGTATGCGCTGATGACCACTGCCAGAGATATCACGGCATCGGCCCCATAAACACTGCTGTAAAAAAGGCCCTTCAAAAAACCAGGGGCACAGTACTTTTGTCAAACGATACCATATGTGATACCCGTTTTTCAAAATGCTGCGGAGGAATCACCGAGAGATTCTCTACCTGTTGGGAAGACACGGATTTTGACTACCTAACACCCGTTTTGGATACTTCTAAAAACACCTCGTGCTCTTCTTTAGAAACTGAAGAAAAGATAAAATCCTTCATCGAATCCGAGCCGGAAGCCTTTTGCAACGTAAAAGACAAAGCTCTTCTTTCCCGGATCCTTCCCGGCTTTGACCTTGAAACCCACCGTTTTTTCCGCTGGCAGATAAACTACTCCCAGAAAGAATTAAAGGAACTCCTTCTTGAAAAAACCGGAACGGACCTGGGAAACATCATAGGCCTTCGTCCTGTTTTACGCGGCGCATCCGGACGGATCATAAAATTAAAGATTACCGGGGATAAAGGAAAAATAGAGATCGGGAAAGAACTTGCTATCAGAAAAGCTCTGTCAAAATCCCATCTATACAGCTCTGCATTTACAGTCACCCCTTACGGAAAAGAAGGGGCCGTCCCTGATGGCTTTATTTTAAGGGGTGCGGGATGGGGACACGGTGTGGGTTTATGCCAGATCGGTGCTGCTGTTATGGCTGACAAAGGTTATGATTACCAGTCCATTCTTTATCATTATTTCAAAAACACCACTGTCAAAAAAATCTATTAACAAAAACAGGTATAATAAATACTTGTGAAGCAGTATCACCTACTTCTTCGGCAGTGTTGCCAAACGGGATAACCGCTCGGCCAGCGCATACTGGGGAGAAAGTGTAAACAGTCCCAGACAGACCGGATGAAGTTTGAACTGCGGCTGACACTGCTCAAAAAGGACACCCGATGTAAATTCACACCCGCTTTTGTGCCACGCAGCAGCAAGACGCTGCAGCACAACTACCGGAAGAAAATCACGGTACCGTTTTTTCAGCCAGCCTTCCTTATACAGCATAGATGTAATTGCATGTGAACAATTATTAAAAAGAAGGTTAAACCGGTACTGTCCTCGCTGAAAGCTGCGTTCAGTCTCTTCGAAATAGGTTTCATAATAGCGCTGTTTAGTTAGCGAAAACCCTTTTAATGAGAGATAATAAATATGGGTACGTTTTACCTCGGCACGTTCGTAAAGATGAACATGCCGGTACTTGTCCGAACCTGGATCCCAGTCGTGCCAGCAGCCGTCTTCATAAAGCCACGTTTCCAAAGGCATCCGTGAAACCAGGAAACGGGATTTGAGCTTTTTAGGATCATGCAGCTGATAAACAGTTCTTCCCAGGCAAACAGATAAATGCCCATGAAGAGAATATGTTTTTTTATAGGCTTTCAAATCCGGATAAAAGGGGAAAGAAAAAAAAATAATAAAATTGTATGCCGGATCCAACAAAACATTGTTTAGTTCAAACGGTTCCGCAGAGCTGTTTTCTGAAGCAGAAAGTAATCCGGAGTTGCTGTACATGACTTCCTCTGTTAAAATGCCTGCTACAAGCAGGCGATTATACCATAACCTCTAATTCGATAAACAATTCAGCTTGGACAACGAACCCCTAATATCCTCAGGTGAATATCCGAGGCTAAACGCTTTTGAACTGTTAAGTGAAACATCTGCCGGTCTGGGTGCTGCAAAATTTATTTCTTTTTGAAGTTTCGAAACAATTAATTTTTTGTCAAATTTTCCAATTTCTGCCAGCATCACACCAAAATCATATCTTGATATGCGCTGCCTTCCGCCAAGATGAACAACACCTGTTGTTTTTTCAAGCGCGAGAAGGATACCTTCTGAAGCAGAAGCGGCAGATATCGGCGACCTGAATTCATCCGTAAAAAGAGCTTGCTGAACGGAATTTTTAAAAGAATGAATCATCGGCTGAATAAAACTCTGCGCGCTGCCGCTTACAGCTCCAAACATGAGCGGCATCCTGCAGATAACGGCGTTTGGAAGCTGTTTGAGAATACCGTTTTCTGCTTTTACTTTCTGCTCACCGTAAAGACTGACCGGTGAAACCGGATCACTCTCCAAATAGTTTCCTTGACCTCCATCAAACACAAGGTCGGTGGAGATAAAGACCAGGGGAATTCTTTGCAGGCAGCATAGATCTGCAATGTGCAGAGAGGCCAAAACGTTTATTTTATTTGATTCTAAAGGATACTGCTGACACAGATCGGGAGCAGACATGGCAGCCGCATGAATGACTGCATCGGGTTTTATCCGGCTAAAAAGTTCTTTCAAACTTTTTATGTCACATAAATCAACAGACAAAATATTAATATTTTTCATGGATATCTTGTTTTTGTTTGAAAGGCCGAAAACAGTGTATTTGTCTGCTGCGGTTCTGCAAAGATATGGCCCTAAAAATCCGCTTGCGCCGGTTATCAGGAGTTTAGATTTATTCATAGCTGTATTTGAATGTGTATATTATAATTTATCAATCTCAAAACAAAACATACAGCAGTGGGATTTATCACAGTCTTTGTGTTCATGACGGCCAATCCGTCAACAATTCAGGTTAATATGTTTTAATCGCATGGTACTCCGTATTCCGCTGAACAGGGTCTTTACCCGCTTTTTTTATCAGCTCAACCATCTCATCCGCGGTTATCCTGTTTTTCACGCCTGCAGCCTTTACCACATTTTCCTCAAGCATGATACTGCCAAGATCATTTGCCCCGAACAAAAGACTTATCTGCCCGATGTCTTTTCCCTGGGTCACCCACGACCCCTGAATGTTTTTCACATTATCCAGATATATCCTGGAGACAGCAAGGGTCTTTAAATATTCAATTGATGATATCTCCTGCCCCCCGAGCTCGGTATTTCCCGAGGAAAACGTCCAGGGAATAAATGACCGAAAGCCCCCGGTCCTGTCCTGGAGATCTCTTATTCTTTTCAGATGTTCAATTCTCTCCGGCCGGGTCTCAATGCTGCCCATCATCATGGTGGCTGTCGATTCCAGCCCCACACCATGCGCCGTCTCCATAACAGCCAGCCATTTTTCTGTACTTATCTTGTTGGGGCTGATCTCCGCTCTGACCCTGTCAATGAGCATCTCCGCGCCACCGCCGGGCAGAGAATCAAGGCCGGCCTCCTTTAGACGGATCAGGACCTCTTTTATGGTCATCTTGGAATAATCAGACATGTGCCAAATTTCAGGGGGTGAAAAAGAGTGAATAAAGATCTTAAACCGGTTTTTTGTTTTTCTTAAAATATTTTCATAATAGTCTATTTTAAGCTCAGGGTTCAGCCCCCCCTGAAGCATGACCTGGGTCGCCCCCAGAGAAACCGCTTCTTCAACCTTTTTTACGATATCATCAGCTGACAAAACATATGCCTCGGGATCATCCTTTAATCGGTAAAACGCACAAAACCGGCACTTGCTTTCACAGATATTGGTATAGTTGATGTTCCGGTCAATACAAAAAGACACCCGGTCAGGAGAATGAAATTTTAGCAATCTGGTCTGCGCCAGCTGTCCGAGAACAAGAAGGTCACACTCAAGAAGAAGCTGCAACGCCTCTTCCTCATTGATCCTTTCACCCTTTTCAATCTTACTGCTGATATCTAACATTCTACTGTCTTTCAATTTAAGGGTTCATCAATGGCTCAAAGAACCGTCCCTTTGGCAGGCTTGAGACAGACCTTTTGTTTTTAGCACAAAGCATTTCTCTGCATACGTTGTGACTCAAGCCAAGCCCCGGTAAACCGGGACAAACGGGCGGTGATTTTTTTACCCGGATATTATGTTGAAGGCCCTATTTTATATTCACAAACTTAAGTTCCGGAACAGTTTCTATGGCCCCTATTTCTTTTGCCATCTGATAATATTGAATAAGTCCGGCTTGAAAACTTTCATCGAGATCAAACATCAATGAGCTGAAATATTCTTTCAGAAAAACTTCTGAAAATATTTCCAGCTTTGATATTTCTTTTACAATACTGCCCATTTGCTCAAGGCTTCTTTCCTTGGATATCTGAAAAGCCCTGAAAATTTCTGAAATTACGACAGGATTTTTTTCTGCATAGTCTCTGCGCACCGCCCAAACCGCATAAACCATTTTCTCATGGGTATACGCCTTCCACTGTTCTCCCAGATCATAAAGATGAAAACGCGAGGGTTTTACAAAAACACGAAGCGCATCATCACCAATAAGAAGCGCAGCTTCTGCTTCTCTTAACATCTCAGGAAGATCAGAAGGACATTCAAAATATTCCGGCTCAATATTATATTTTTTCTTAAGTATTATCTTTGCAAGGACCTGCGATGTGGCAGAGGTATTGGTCAGTGCAAAGGGTTTTTTGTCAAGTTCATTTATGGGTGACTTACTTACCACAATAATACTTAACACCTTTCCGTCCGAACATACCGCAAGGTCAGGTAAAAGAATCAGCTCATCTGCATGACGCGCATATTCTATTGCCGGCACCGGACTGATATCAAGGTCTCCGGAAACAAGCCTTTTACAAAGAGCGGTAGGCGTATCCTTGTGCAGATCAATGTCAGGCATAACATCCTGTTTCACCAGCATGTGGTAAAGCGGCAGACAGTTTAAAAACTGTATATGTCCGATTTGCGGCCGCATATCATCTCCTGTCAATAAGTCTTA
>CAYLYF010000122.1:0-10886 GCA_964387595.1 uncultured Thermodesulfobacteriota bacterium
CCAGAATCTCGGCTTTTATTAACAGGTCTGTTTCTGTTTCAAACCAGGGGGTTCTTTCTGCGGTTTGCGGGATCTTTTCAGCGCAGGCGGTCATAAAAAGGAGAGAGATCGTAATACAAAAAAGAAGTTTGATGCGGATGTAATTAAAACATTTCAGCATACTAAAAGTATAGATAGTCTTGCTACCCGTGTCAAATTAAAATAGGGACAGGTCGTTTCCAGAGATAAAATAAAAAAATGGAAAAGAGGCCTAAAAGATAAAACATTAACTAATGAACCAAAACCTTGTTTTTTAACTGCACGATGCTTTCTGCCCTGTAAATTATTGGCATACCTTCAGTAATTATATTTCCAGTTCCGCTTTTTCCAGATCAAGGATTCGGTCCCTGATTCCGGCGGCCTTTTCAAATTCCAGGTTCTTTGCAGCAGCCAGCATCTCTTTTTTCAGTTTTTTGACCAGCTTGGGGATGTCTTTTCCAGCGATGTAAGCTTCTTTTTCATCTGCCGCAACAGGAATGGTCATATAGTCCTGTTCATACACGGACCCCATGATGTTGGTGATATCTTTTTTGATGGACTCCGGGGTAATATTGTTCTCTTTGTTATATCTTTTTTGTATTTTTCTTCGCCGGGTGGTTTCACGAATAGTGACTTCTATACTTCCGGTCATCACATCCGCATAAAGGATGGCGCGTCCGTCAACATTACGGGCGGTCCGTCCGCAGGTCTGGATCAGTGAGCGTTCAGAACGCAGGAAACCTTCTTTATCAGCATCAAGGATCGCAACCAGGGATACCTCGGGAAGATCAAGCCCCTCTCTTAAAAGATTTATCCCCACCAGCACGTCAAATTTTCCAAGCCTCAAGTTTCGGATGATCTCAATTCTTTCCAGCGTATCTATTTCAGAATGGAGATACTCCACTTTAACCCCCAGTTCCCGGTAATACTCTGTCAGGTCTTCCGCCATTCTTTTGGTGAGCGTGGTCACCAGAGTGCGGTCTCCTTTTTTAACCTGTTTTCTGATTTCATCAAGCAGATCATCTATCTGTCCTTTAACCGGCCGGACAATAATAACCGGGTCAATCAACCCGGTGGGACGGATAATCTGTTCTGCTATTTTATCGCCTGCTTTTTCCTTTTCGTAGTCAGCCGGAGTTGCAGAAACATAAATGGCCTGGTTTACAGTTTTTTCAAATTCTTCAAAACCCAGGGGGCGATTATCCAGCGCTGACGGAAGGCGAAAACCAAAATCAACAAGATTTTGTTTCCGGGCACGGTCCCCAAAAAACATTCCCCGGATCTGCGGAACGGAAATGTGTGATTCATCAAGAATAAAAAGATAGTCTTCCGGAAAGTAGTTTAACAGAACCGATGGCGGTTCTCCTTTTTTCCTGTTGTCAAGGTATCGTGAGTAGTTCTCGATTCCGCTGCAGTAACCGATGGTCTGCATCATCTCAAGATCATAATTGGTCTTTTCACGGATTCTCTGGGCTTCGATTAGTTTGTTTTGAGACTCGAACAGCTTTATCCGGTCTTCAAGTTCTTCCTTTATGTTTTCAACCGCTCTTTTTATGTTGTTTTTTGTGGTCACATAATGGCTGTTGGGATAGATGTGGATGTGCTTAAGCTGCCGGATAGGCTTTCCGGTTAAAGACTCCACCTCAGTGATCGAATCCACCGTATCGCCAAAAAATTCCACCCGGATGGCCTTTGTTTCTTCATAGGCCGGAAAGATCTCAACGATATCCCCCCGGACCCTGAAAGTGCCCCTATGAAAATCAATGTCATTTCGTTCATACTGTATTTCCACCAGCCATGACAGAAGATCATCTCTTGAAATATCTGTTCTGTCTTTTACCAGAACAAGCATTTCTTGATATGTCTTTGGAGAACCCAAACCGTAAATACAGGAGACACTGGCAACAACAATGACATCTTTTCTCTGGAGAAGGGATGATGTTGCCGCATGCCGCATCCGGTCTATCTCGTCATTGATGGAAGAATCTTTTTCAATGTATGTATCTGTTGTGGGAAGATAGGCTTCCGGCTGGTAATAGTCATAATAACTGACAAAATACTCGACTGCATTATTTGGGAAAAGTTCTTTGAACTCGCCGTAAAGTTGGGCCGCCAAAGTTTTGTTCGGGGCCAGGATGAGGGTGGGTTTCTGTACTTCCTGTATGACGTTTGCTACGGTAAAGGTCTTGCCTGAACCGGTCACGCCAAGAAGGACCTGATGTTTTTCTTTGTTTTTAACACCCTGTACCAGCTTTTTTATAGCGGCAGGCTGGTCACCCATGGGTGCGTAATCGGATTTGAGCTGAAAGTCCATTTTGACAGGTGAAAGGTGAGAAGTGAAGCGTGAAAGGGGAGACCCCTCACACTTTCCTTTTCACGGATTGTTAGTTATTCTTAAAACGCCACTCTGTTCCCTGGGGTGTATCTTTAAGGAGTATTTCTTTTTCAGTTAAAATACCCCGAATCTCGTCTGCCCGGGCAAAATTCTTTTCTTTCTTGGCTTCAGTTCTTTCAAGAATAAGTCTTTCAATTTCATCTTCGGAAATTTCGCTTGAAGCAAGCCCTTCTTTTTTCATGGCCGCAAAATATTTATCCGGTTCAGTCAGAAAAAGACCGAGGACAGCACCGACCTCATTAAAGGCCTCCTTTGTTTTATCCGCAATTAAATGAGATATTTTACCCTTGTTCTTTTTGGCAGCATTAATAATGGTGTTAAGAGACCGTGTCAGGGCATAAAGATGTCCGATGACAGCCGCAGTATTGAAATCATCGTTCATTGCCTCTTTAAATTTTTCGGGAAACGCGGCCAGTTCTTTTTTAATTTTTTCTTTATCAGCAGTATTTCCGTTTTCTGACAAAAGGTCAGCATTGTTCAGGTCTCTTAACACGGAATAAAATCGGTCAAGACCTGTCTTTGCCTCGATCAGGTTCTGGTGTGAAAAATCAACCGGGCTTCTGTAATGGTTGGAAAGCAGAAACAGCCGGATGACTTCTTTGTGATAATCTTTTAACACATCGCGAATGGTCAGAAAGTTTTTCAGTGATTTTGACATCTTCTCTTTATCAATATTAACAAAACCGTTGTGTATCCAGTATTTGGCAAACTCTTTTCCCGATGCACATTCTGCCTGGGCAATCTCATTTTCATGGTGAGGGAAAATAAGGTCCATGCCGCCGCCATGAATATCAAAGGTATCGCCCAGATACTTTTTACTCATGACAGAACACTCAATGTGCCAGCCCGGACGGCCTTTTCCCCAAGGGCAGTCCCAGGACGGTTCACCTTCTTTACTGTTTTTCCACAAAGCAAAGTCCACCGGGCTTTTTTTGCGTTCGTCAATATTTACACGTGCCCCGGATAAAAGACTGTCGGTATCTTTGCCGGAAAGTTTTCCGTATTCTTTGAAACTGCTCACATCAAAATAGACATCTCCGTCGACTACGTAAGCATGCCCTTTTTTAATTAGGGTCTCGATCATTTCTATCATTTCATTGATATGTTCTGTTGCCCTGGGGGTATGCTCCGGAACCTTTATTCCAAGGGCTTTCATATCAATATCAAATTCTTTTATGTACCGTTCGGAGATAACATTAAAGGGAACGGACTCTTCGTTTGCCCGGTTAATGATTTTGTCATCGATATCTGTATAGTTTCTAACAAAGGTCACATCGTAACCCGAGGCCCTTAAATATCGGTATATCACATCGAAGACAACCATGGCGCGTGCATGACCGATATGTGACAAATCATAAACAGTCACCCCGCAGGCATACATGGTAACCTCTTTCTCCTTTTGGGGAATAAAAGGTTCTTTTTTTCTTTTCATGGTATTGTAGATATTAATTGTCATAGTGCTGTTTCCCTGTTTTTTGATATCAAGACTTTTAGCTGTCGGTATTCAGTATCTTTTCGGTGATCGTTCTGGGAACTTTATCTCAAACAATCATTTTAATCTTTTTTTAACATTAAAACAACTGCCTGTGCTGAAATTCCTTCTCCCTTTCCCTCAAAGCCCATGCCTTCGGTTGTGGTTGCTTTTATGTTTATGTTTTTTTTGTCCGTTTTAAGACTGCGGGCAATGTTTGTTTCCATCTGTTCCATAAAACCGGAAAGTTTCGGTTCCTGCGCAACAATGACGGCATCGATATTTCCACAGAAAAAACTGTTTTTTTCTGCCATTTGCTGGATGGCCTCAAGGAGCTTAAGGCTGGAGATGTTTTTATATTTTTGATCGTTATCCGGAAAATGCCTGCCGATATCACCCAGGCCCATTGCACCCAGTACCGCATCACAAATGGCATGCACCAGTACGTCTGCATCCGAATGACCCAGCAGTCCTTTTGAATAGGGGATATTCACACCGCCTATGATCAGGGGCCTTTCCTCGACAAGCCTGTGAGCATCATATCCTGTGCCGATTTTCATCTTTTACCTTGTTTAAAGATTAAATTACTGCTGTTGTTTTTTAAGATCGCTTCTGCAAAAAGGAGATCGTCTCTGGTTGTTATTTTTATATTGGTATAAGAACCCGGTATAACCGTAACCGGCACCCCAAGTCTTTCAACAAGGGAGGCATCATCCGTTCCTTCAAACCCGTCATGATATGCCTTATTGTGGGCATCTATAATTATTTCACGGTCAAATGTCTGCGGGGTCTGGATCTGATACAGGTTCTTTCGCTCAAGTGTTTTAAGTATCCTGCTGTCATCTCCGGACACTACCGTGACGGTATCTTTTACCGGGACGCCCAGGGTGACCGCCAGTTTTTTCAAGGCTTCATTCAGGGAGTCTTCTATCATTGAAACAGAGATAAAGGGACGGACACCGTCATGCACCAGCACCAGCGTTGAACTCTCCGGTACAAATTCAAGGGCTTTTCTTACGGACTCCTGCCGGGTGGTCCCGCCGGCAATGATCCTGACTTCTTTATTTAATGAAAGTCCGCTTAACACCTCTTTTTCGCAGAAGCGTTCCTCTCCCGGACTTACCGGTACAATAATTTTCTCAATAGCGGGGATCCTGTTTAGGATTTTTAATGTATAAGAAAGAATGGGCCGCTCATTAAGGGTGAGATAGGGTTTCTTGACACGGGTCTGCATTCTTGTGCCGGTACCTGCTGACGGGATTACAGCTGTAGCTTTCATATTAATTCACTTACGGATAGATTTATCTGTTTTTTTAGTAAATCTATAACAGCCTGAATAAAAAAGGAAGGTTAATTTCTGTTGAGAAGATTCCGGGATCTAACGAAATCTTCTCAAAAATTAATTACCGATTGATAAAAGAAGGTTTAAGGCAGGAAACTTAAGCTTCAAAAATTTGTTCTATATGTTTTTCAATATGATCTTCAGATTTTTCCTGTGCAATCGAGAGTTCTTTTATCAGAAGATTCTTTGCAATGTCCATCATTCTTCTTTCACCAAACGAAAGCTCTTTACCAAGTTTTAAAAGAAAAAGATCTCTTAAGACAGTTGCAACTTCATAAACAGAACCGGTCTTTATCCGCTCCATATATTCGCGGTACCTTCGGTTCCAGGTCTGGGTATCTACTGATGTTTCCTTGGCTTTAAGGATTTTATAAACCTTTGCTACATCTTTACCCGGAATCACCTCGCGAAGACCCACCTGATTGGCATTATTCACCGGGATCATGATGGTCATGTCGTTTCCTAAAACCCGCATTACATAAAATTTGTGAAGTTTACCGGAAATCTCTTTTTTTTCAACACTCTCAATAATACCTACACCATGTGCAGGATAAACTGCCATTTGGCCTTTTTTAAACATCTCCCCTCCCTGCTGGTTTAACTGTTAATTGTCTAGAAGGAGTGCAGGATTACATTTCCCCGTCTGTTCTCCTGCATCGTAAAAATTCTTTTCCCACAAGCAGTCACTATATCAAATATCACAAAAAAACTCAATCTTTTTTAAATTAAGTATAAAAATTAACAAGCTGGGTTTCCTGTTTATTACCTCACTTAGATTGACTTTAATAATAAACTTCGATAAAATGGCTGAAATTAAAATAGCCGGGAAAGGTAAAAAACATGAAAGGTATTATTCTTGCTGGAGGTTCCGGGACAAGGCTCTATCCAATAACACGTACAGTAAGTAAGCAGCTTTTGCCGGTATATGATAAACCCCTGATATACTACCCTCTTTCAGCCTTAATGTTTGCCGGAATAACAGAGATCCTTATCATCTCCACTCCTGAAGATCTGCCTAAATTTAAAGAACTTTTTGACAGCGGATCACAACTGGGTCTTTCTTTTTCATATGTTGAACAGCCTAAACCCGAAGGTATTGCCCAGGCTTTTGTCCTGGGTAAAGAATTTATAGACAAAGACCCTGTCTGTCTGATTCTGGGAGATAATATTTTTTACGGGCACGGTTTTCCTGAATTGTTAAAAAAAGCAGCCGGGCTTAAAAGCGGCGGGCTCGTATTTGGCTATTCGGTAAGCGATCCTGAACGTTACGGGGTTGTCTCTTTTGATAAAAATGGAAAGGTCACAAAAATAGAAGAAAAGCCGAAAAACTCCAAATCAAAGTTTGCGGTTCCAGGGCTCTATTTCTATGATAATAAAGTCTCAGAAATTGCGGCAGAACTTGTTCCATCTGCCCGGGGAGAACTTGAGATAACAGACCTTAATCTTGAGTATCTTAAAAAAGGGGAGCTGAAAGTCGAGCTGATAGGCCGTGGAATATCATGGCTTGATACCGGAACTCATGAAGCCTTGCAGCAGGCAGCAAGTTTTGTTGAGACTATTGAAGCAAGGCAGGGCTTAAAAATATCATGCATAGAAGAGATTGCCTACAGAATGGGCTACATCAATAAAGATAAACTTAAAGAACTTGCAAATGAGATGTCAAACAGTTCTTATGGCTCTTATCTGCTTGAAATGATTAAAGAGGAAACGGAAAATAATGTCCATTAAAATCAGCAGAACTGAAATTCCGGAAGTACTTGTTGTTGAGCCTGAAGTTTTCAGAGACAACAGGGGTTTTTTTCTTGAGACCTTCCATTCAGAAAAATATGCTGAAAAAGGCATAAATAAAACTTTTGTTCAGGATAATCATTCCTGTTCATCAAAAGACATTTTAAGAGGACTTCACTATCAGCTTCGAACTCCCCAGGCAAAGCTTGTCTATGCTGCAACAGGTAAAATCTTTGACGTGGCAGCTGACATAAGAAAGGGTTCCCCGACTTTTGGAAAATGGGTAGGCGTTGTTCTTTCCGAGGGAAACAAGTTTCAGCTTTATATCCCGGAGGGCTTTGCCCATGGTTTTTGCGTGCTTTCGGAAACAGCAGATGTTATATATAAATGCACTTCGGTTTTTTCACCGGGAGATGACCGGGGGGTAAACTGGTCAGACAAAACGATAAACGTAAATTGGCCCGTTAAAGTTCCTTTGCTTTCTGATAAGGACAGAAATCTACCAAATTTAACCGACATACCTGAAAACGGCCTTCCCCAATATATCCCCGTCTAATCAATTGACCCGCAGATTATATTTATCATTATTGTATTAAATCCAATTTTGCAAACAGCCCCCATTTAATCGGAAAAGTTGACTTTTACGGCTTTATTCGGTAGACTATTAAATTTTATATAAAGGTAAAAAGCTTAAGAAGGCCAATAAAAAATATTTGGAGGAAAATTATGGAAAAACTGAAACCCGGCCCCATGGAAGGCGTCACAGTTCTTGATTTTACATGGGTACTGGCAGGACCCTTTGCAACTCGAACACTTGCAGACATGGGCGCCTACATTATTAAGGTAGAACGCTACAATGACGGTACCAACGAACGCCATCTTCCTCTTATCATGGAAACAAAAGAAGGCGTTAAGCAGAGTTCCTACAATATAAATTGTAACCGCGGTAAAAAAAGTATCTGTATTGATCTTAAAAATCCGGAAGGTAAAAAGTTGATCCATGAACTGATCAAAAAAAGTGATGTCCTGATCGAAAATTTTGCGCCGGGTGTTATGGATCGTCTGGAACTCGATTATGACACCGTCAAAAAGATTAATGAGAAGATCATTTACTGTTCCGTTTCCTGTTTTGGTCACTGGGGACCCTACAGTCACAAACCCGGTTATGATATGATCGCACAGGGCGCCAGCGGTTGGACTGACCAGAATGTAGAACCCCAGATTGCACCTGTTTCAATTGGCGACATGACCGCCTCTCTCCATGCGGCGGTAGCCATAAACGGCGCACTTTATTGTCGTGAAAAAACAGGGAAGGGCCAGAACATTGATATTTCAATGATGGACTGTCTTTTCAGTTTGCATGAAAACACCCTGCCCTGGTATCTGCTTTCAAGCGCTATGGGAAAACCGATTGATCCCCCCAAAATCGGCAGACTGCATCCGGGCTATGCGCCCTATGGAATTTATAAGGGTAAAAACGGCTATATCACCATTGCTTCTCTTACCCAGCCCCGATGGTTTGCCATTCTTAAGACAATGGGCAAGGACTATGAGTGGGTAGCTACTGACCCAAGAGCTGAATCCGTATCCACCCGCTGCACAGAAGAGAATGCGCCGTTTATACACAAACTTGTGGAAGAATGGGTCATGGCTCAGGATTCTGTTGAAGCAGCGGAAAAACTGCTTGAAGACAACGGCTGTCCGTGCCTGAGATGCCGCTCAATAAGAGAACTGGCTGATACTGACGAACAGGTCAAGGCCCGTGAGATGATGGTTGAAATAGATCAGCCTTATGTTGGCAAAATGAAGATGTATGGAAGTCCGCTTAAGATGTCAGAAACACCCTGCGGTCCCAGGGCTCATGGACCGCTTCTTGGAGAGCATACTGACGAGATCCTTAAAGATACGCTCGGATACAGCGAAGAGCAGATCAAGGGTCTTTATGAGAAAAATATTCTTCATGTAGAAGATGCCGCCAAAAGACTTAAAAAATAGTTCAAAAAAATACATTAAAAAGGGAAGCCGTTAAAAAGGCTTCCCTTTTTTTATACTCAAAATTTTTTAAAATTTCTTCCTTACCCAATCTTTTAGACTTTTTATTTTCTTAATGTTTAGGCTGTCTTTTATTCTTTTAGAAACCCGGATGGGGTTAAACGGCTTGTTGACGATAGTGTCCCGTTTGTTCTTTGAGATGTTTAAAAATGGTCGGTATCGTTAAAGTTTCTTTTACTTTTCTTTGCGATTGACACTAAAAATTCATTATTTTATACTCTGAGAAAGTCAGAAGACGGATAAACCGTCTTATATTTACTTCGATTTTTCAGACAGCTGACATTTATCAAGGTGTGTTCCAAATGAATAGCAAAATAGAAATTGAAGATTTTAAGGCTTTGAAAAAAAGGCTTTTTGCCGGATTTGCAGGAGTCGTTATCGTTCTTTTTATTGGAGGTGCCGGATACTATCTGCTCGGCCGGGGAGAGTGGTCTTTTTATGACTGCTTTTATATGACGGCAATTACGATAAGTACTGTTGGTTTTGGCGAAGTTATTGATATGTCAGGCGTGCCGGAAGCAAGACTTTTTACAGTAGTCCTTATTATTTTTGGAATGGGTATTATTGTCTATTTTGGATCTATGGTGGTCGCCATTTTTGTTGAAGGAGAGATAAAACATTTTTTCAGGAGAAACAAAATGATGAAGCAGATTGAAAAGCTTAAGGATCATATCATCATCTGCGGTGCAGGAGCGACCGGAAGATATATCATAAGAGAGCTGCTCGCGACAAAAACACCTTTTGTGGTGATTGATGAAAGCGAACATCATGTTCAACTGATAATGGATGAAGAGGAAAAAACTTTTCCATATGTTCTCGGAGATGCAGCGGAAGATCGCATTCTCAAGGAAGCTGGGATAGATCACGCAAAAGGTCTTATTGCCGCTCTTCCGGAAGATAAAGATAATCTGTTTGTGGTGGTTTCTGCAAGGCAGTTTAACTCAAAGATACGTATTATTTCACGGGGTATTGAACTTAGTATAACTGAAAAATTGAAGCGTGCCGGGGCGGATTCTGTTGTTTCCCCCAACTTTATCGGCGGTATGAGGATGGTATCAACCATGATTCGTCCGAATGTGGTTGAGTTTCTTGATCTGATGTTAAGAGAAAAGAGCAATAACATGAGAGTCGAGGAAGTCACTGTAAATGCCGATTCTCCGTGTAACGGCAAAACCATTGCTGAAGCAAAGGTGAGAAGTATTGCTGATGTTCTTATTCTTGCAGTAAGACACGGAGAAAACTATCGGCACAACCCTCCCCCTGAGTTTTTGCTTAAGGAGGGACAGACCCTTATTATCCTTGCTCCGGTAGAAGATGTTATAAAGTTAAGAAGCGCAATGAAATAGGTTTCGGGTCAGGAAGGAATTTCCGCTTTTTTTATGGCCTCTGATTTTATCCGGTCAAGAAGCTCGGAAAGCACAGGTTTTACATTTTCTCTTATATCTCCTGCAACAATTATAAAGAGAAGATCGTCCCCGGGTTTTAATCTGCCGGATTTTGCTTCTACAGCTATTTTGTATATTCCCGGTTTCTTTTCGAACTCTTGCCGGAGGGTTTCTGTTTTTTCATTGTCTGGAGACACGTCAACATATTCAACTGAGCTTCTGTCTTTGCGGGACCATCCGCGTACAATTCCGTTATGAATCAGGACCATTCCCACATTGTCTGCAAATCCCGGCTCTTTTTTCATTTTATCAATTGCTTTTGTAATATCCATTTTATATCCTTTCTGTTTCAAGAAAAATGTTAAAGAAGAATAGTACCTTAAAAAAAAAGGTGTGTAAAGTTATGGTATTTATCGAAGCTTACAGCTGCAATATTTTAGAACCTAAACTGAGCGATTGTCACCCAGCCAAAAAAAATGCCGGGGATTTTCCAAA
>CAYLYF010000123.1:0-10781 GCA_964387595.1 uncultured Thermodesulfobacteriota bacterium
TTTGCATTCTATAATAAATACTAAAAAGTTACCCACAGATTTTGTTGACGAAGCAAAATTTAAGTATCTGTTCCCCTTCAAGCTTGGCTTCTTCTATTATATGAAGTCCTGTTTTTACAAAATGTGTTTCCCTGTTAAATTCTTTTGCCGCCTGTATGATGTTTTGAATTAAGCTTTTTGCAGTTTCAGTGCAGGTATTCAGGGTCTGGAAGGTGGCGTTCACTTCCGTGTTTTCACATTGATTATCCTGGCGCCTTTCTGCTTTAGAAAGGCAAGAATGTTGTCAATGGCATCCGGAGGAATTATTTCAAAGGCGACCCGGTCTATTCTGAGAGAGAAAAGACAAATATTGTGTAGCGCTCATTTTGATGATTAAGCATGTTCTGTGATCTTTTGCGCGATTACGGCAAGAGCATGGTTTACGTTCATGGATTTTTTGAAACCATACATGGGGATGTAAACGGTTTTGCAGCAGGTTTTACGCACAGCTGAAGCAATTCCGTAAGATTCATTGCCGAGAATAATAATGCATTTTTCCGGAAGCGGCCTGGTTTTCAGAGGTTCCGCTTTATCATCATTTTCAATGCCGATCACCGGAAGGGAGGCGTTGTTTAGATAAGAGATGAGATCGGGTTCAAAACGAACCGGTATCCATTTTTCACATCCTCTTGCTGATTTTATGAGCTGCGGATGCTTGAGACTGAGCCATGATGACGAATGCACCATTCCTTTAAGACCGAAATTGTCAATGATGCGAAGGATCGAGCCCACATTATAAGGGCTTCTGATCTGGTCAAGAACGACTTCCACCTCAAATTTTGGCTGCCATGAAATATTTTTCCCGGATTCTTCCGGGCCTGATTTAAGCGATGTAAAATTTAGATGAAAACTATAGTACTCATCAAGAGCTTCTTTTTTTGAGAGCCAGGACGGGGGCGTGTAGCGGTCCAGCTGTGTCCATGAATGGAGTTCATGGTAACGTTTTAAAAACAGCTCAAAGTCAGTGTCCGCGGAGGCATTGCGGACCAGCTCGGCAAGGAGCTCATGCTGCCGGCGGGAAGAGAGCTTTGTGAATTTGTTTTTGCTTATGGTATTAACGGACTTTTCCATTTTGCAGTATATGTGTTTTTACAGGTGAGCCGTTTACACTGCACTTTTGATCGTCAAAAAAAAGTTCGCTGTTTACAATGCGAAGCGGGGAGGCTTTAAACGGGTCAATGGCTGTTTCAGAAGGGTCAAGGGTCTGGTCTTCTACCGCGATCCTATCGCCGATATTAAATGGTGAGGCATCCAGCAGTTCCATTTTGTTGCGTTTCTCACAGACCAGTACCATTCCTTCAGATAAAATGCCGCGGAGTTCAGTTGTTTTCAGGTTTGCGAGTACAAACACTTTTTTGTTTAAAATATCTTCCGGGGAATAGTGCTTCACCAGGCCTGCGACAATGGATCGTTCCTTTTTTTCGCCAAGGTCAACTAAAAGGTGATACAGGTGGGATGCCTCCGGATGAATTTTTACTTCATTTATCATTCCGGTAACGATTTTAAATTTTCCAAAGTCAGGCTGCTCACCGCTGAACCTTTTCCGGAACTTTTTAGCCAGTTTTTTATCCAGCTTTTTATAAAGTATTTCAGGATTGCCGATGATGTGTTTATCCAGACCGCTGAAGGTTCCCAGCATGTCCCATCTCTGCTCAGGCAGGTTAAGCATTCTAAATATTCTTTTTGATGTTTCCGGCATGAAGGGCTCAATCGCAATCGCGATGTTTTTTATCAGATAAGTAAGCACAGAAACAGTCGCATGGGCATGCTCAGGGTCTGTCTTTATTTTGTCCCAGGGTACCCTGTCCTGAAAGAATTTATTTCCGAGGTTTCCAATGGCAAGTACAAGTCTCAGGCTTTCCCGAAGCTTTACAGACTCAAGAGAGGCTGTGACTTCTTCAAACGCTTTTTTACATTCCTCAACAAAAGTTTTGTGGGTATCCGGCAGGGGCAGGTCCTTTATTTCGCTGTCAAAGTTTTTCTGCAGATATACAAGGGCCCTGTTGGTCAGGTTGCCGATGTTGTCTATGAATTCAGAATTTATCTTTTCGATAAAGTCATGCCAGTTAAAGTTAGAATCATTTCTCTCCGGCCGGTTTGCCAGCAGATAAAAACGCCACAGGTCAACCGGGATTTCAGTTTTATTTACATCATCACCGAACACACCGGTATTTCTGGATTTAGAAAATTTGGTGTCTTCGTAGTTGAGATATTCGGTGCTGTTGATGTGATGAAGCAGGGTCCAGTTTTTTCCGGTGCCGAGAAGAGATGCCGGAAAGATCACCGTATGAAATGGAATATTGTCTTTTGCCATAAACTGGTAAAGGTTTACTTCCTCCGGGTTTTGCCACCAGTCCTTCCAGTTGGGCAGTTCTTTTGCGGTAATTGAAATATAGCCGATGGGTGCATCAAACCACACATAAAATACTTTATTTTCATATCCGGGCCTGGGTACAGGTATTCCCCATGTCAGGTCCCGGGTGATGGGTCTCGGCTGGAGTCCTTTGTCAAACCAGCTCTGGGTGGTCTGAACTGCGTTGCGGGTCCAGCTGCCCTCTACTTGAGATTCTTCAACCCAGCTTTTTAGTTTTTCCTGGATATGGTCAAGCCCAAGATACAGGTGAGATGTTTTTTTGAGTACGGGTTTGGCTCCACAGACCTTGCATTTTGGGTCTTTTAAGTCTTCGGGTTCCAGCAGCTTGCCGCAGCTGTCACACTGGTCTCCCCGTGCGTTTTCATAACTGCAATGGGGACAGGTGCCTTCAACATAGCGGTCCGCAAGAAACATGCTGCATTTTTCACAAAAAGTCTGATTTGAGGTCTGTTCTGATATCAGCCCGTTTTGGTCAAGGTCATTAAAAATATTTTGTGCGATCTCGGTCTGTTCTTTGGTTGAGGTTCTGCCGAAAATGTCAAAGGAAATGTTGAAGTCCTTATAGATGGCTTTATGGATCGCATGGTATTTATCACAGATCTCCTGGGGAGTAACGCCTTCTTCACGTGCTTTTGTTTCGGTTGCGGTGCCGTATTCGTCTGTTCCGCACACATATAAGGTTTCATAGCCCCTTGAGCGGCAGAACCGGGCATAGGCATCTGCGGAAAGAACGCAGCCGATAATATTTCCCAGATGAGGGACGTTATTTACATAAGGAAGAGCTGAGGTGATCAGTTTTTTCATTTAGGTGCTTTCAACAGGTATATTAAGCTATTATAGTAAGATACAGCAGTATAAGATAAGAAGAGGGGTGTGTCAATAGTATTGAAAACTCTCTCCTGCAATGCGCAGAGCTTTGGAGAAAAACGGGGATTATATGAAAAATATGCTTAATTAAGATAAGGCACGTTAACTTTGTGATTTGTAAAAGGTACTAATGGTTATATGAAATCATTACTGTCCAAAATAATTTAAAATAGCCGTTTTGGACAAGCTAAGTGTCTGATTTTACTTTACAGACTATCATTATTGAAAACAGGTTGTCATTATGTTTCATATGCTGTCCAAGATAAAATGACAGTTGCAAAGACCCAAATACATCCAGAAAATGGATCAAAAGCCCTAAAAATGGGCCATTGAGATGCGTTTGTTTGTGCTTATGCTTTAAAATCAGAACCTAATGAGAAATATGCTGTCCAAATTAAAACCTGTTTTGGACAAGAGTGATAATAAATACTAAAAAGTTACCCACAGATTTTGTCGATGATCCAATTTTATTGAGTTGAATAATTTGCTTCTAAGCTCTGTGAACTCTGTGAGAGAACTATTTCAGGAAAAGACAGCTCATTTTTAATGTTTTTGCAGGGGCCGATTTTACACGTAACCCGTTATATTGACCCCTGCTCTTTTATTGCCGGTGTTTCCAGGAGTGAAGCCTTCCTGGCCGAACTGTATGGTGATACGGTTTATTTTTTCCATTCGTAACGATTCATCGAAAAATCAGGGTTCCACTCTTTAAGGATAACGTGCTCAGGCGTTATTTTGATAACATTCAGAGTTTCAATACCCCGCTTTAGTAAGCGCTCATACTCTTTGTCAGAAAGTTTCTTGTGGGCAAACATGGGTTTCATTATTTTTTGTGCCACTTTATCCATATTCCATTTGCGGATTTTTGCCCAGAACAGACGCGGTCTTTCTTTGGCGGTTATGAGTTCGGCAGTGCCGAACAGCTGTATGCTTTTTTGAAATGCACTGTGATCGAGAGGCTGTTCGTATACGACCGCAGACACTTTCGGATTGCGTTTGATGTTGGCGATTTTTTTGCCGGGCTCCCCATAGATATAAAGGGTCATGCTTTCATTGAAATATTCCAGCACGGTTGCCCGCGGATCATTTTTGGAACAGGTCGAAAGAACCAGTGAGCTGCGGTGTCTTATGCCGCAGCTGTGCTTGCCGGGCCTGGGGTCGATTTGTCCTGAGGTGGCATTTAGAAAATCGATGATGTCTTTACGTACTTGTGTTTTTGTTTTTTTCTTTGTGTTCATGTTCTCTCCTTTTAAGTAATGTTTTTGATCGTGAACATGTCGCGCCGACCGCACCTTGGTGCGGAGTCAAGCGGCATGTATCTAAAAGAATCAAGCTTAATTGCCGAGAGACCCCGTAGCTTGCTGTGGGGGTATCATTTTCATCAAGCGGAGCGTTCTTCAAATCCCGACTTTATCGGGAAGCTCCTCAAGAGTTAAGGTTCATTAACTTGTAATGCCCGGGAAAGAGGAGTCGTTCTCTATGCTTCTGCGGATACCGGTCTGCAAACCATGGAGTTGATGGATGATGTCTCTCATCTCATTTTTTGATGAGGTGAGAAAGGCTCTTCCCCTTAAAGGTTTTATATTATAAAAACCTTTTGTATACCAGCCAAAAAATTTTCGATATATCATTGTCCCTAAATATTCACCGTAAAAATCAACATAAGCATTGAGATGTTCTATCATTGTGTCTACTATTTCAGTAATGTCCGGTTTTTCAAGGGTGTTTCCGGTTTTTAACAGTTCTTCTGTTTCTCTGAATATCCAGGGGTTTCCCAGTGCGCCTCTTGCTATGGCAACGCTGTCGCAGCCGGTCTCATCCATCATTTGTTTTACCATATCCGGTGAAAAAGCATCACCGCTTCCGATAACAGGGATTTCCAAAGCTTCTTTTACGTCCCTTATTATATTAAAGTCTACTCTGCCGCCGTATTTCTGGGCTCTTGTTCTGCCGTGGATAATAAGGGCGCTTATGCCTGCGTCCTGTGCGTGAAGCGCAACCTCTTTAGCGTTGACTGTGGTCCGGCTCCACCCGGCTCTTATTTTAAGGGTGACCGGGACATCAGAATTTTTTACCATTACTTTAAGTATTTCTTTTATTCTTTCAGGTTCTTCCATCAGGCCGGCGCCCTCACCTTTTTTAGTTACTTTCGTTACCGGGCAGGCAGCGTTTAAGTCAATAGTGTCAAAGCGGTGTTTAGCGGTTATCTCCATGGCCCGGGCGATCATGTCAGGTTCGCGACCGAAAAACTGGATGCCAAGCGGCCTGTCAGCGTCATGTCGGGCAAGCATTTTGTCCGTATTTTCATTTCCGTATACGATTGATTTTGCGCTGATCATCGGGATGTATGCCAGTTTGCAGCCGAACTTCCGGCAGAGCAGCCTGAAAGGAAGATCACTTATTCCTGCCAGAGGGGCAAGCATTGAGGTGAAGGATATTTCAGGTTTACTTGGCTCAGACATGTTTTATTTTTGAAATGTTTTTTGAAAAGGACTATTTATGTAAAGGATTTGTCAATAAACGCTCTATGCTTTCTGCCCTAAGCGCCCTGCTTTTTTATTTACTTATTTTTGTTAGCAGGTCTTTATTTTTGTGCTCTTTGCCGAGAATGCTTTTAATATATTCTATTGAAAGAATAGATGTCATTTCCTTTTTTGTCATCTTTGAAAGAAAGTTTTCATCCGTCAGGAGTTTGTTGAATCGTGTTTTTATGAGATTTTTATTGTTTTTATAACGAGAAGTCAAATAGCAGAAGTATTCTTTTGTCTGTTTTCTTAATCCATCGATCGTCTGTTTATTAAATCCGGCAAAGATGTTTTCAAGTGTTTCTGACCGCGGCAGCAGGGGATGTTCAAGTATTTCTTTAAAATTGTTTTCATGACGCACAAGTCCATCATAAATATGGGATTTTTTGACCATGTTGATATTTGACCAGCCTGCTCTCAGCCATTTAAACACAGCACATCTGACCCGGGGTTTTTTTGAGTCTACCTCATAATAGAGCATGATCGTACATGAATCATACATGTATGCACTGACCCACCCAAGCCCGGGGAGGTTAATGCCTTTTTTCCCTGAATAAAAATAGTTCCAGTCGTCATCACTGCCAAGGACCAGTCCTTTTTTCCCCACTTCAGATCTGCTAACTTGTTTTGAAAGGGATATGAAAAGTTTTTTACCCTCATATTCGCAAAGGATCAACTTCCTGTCCTGATCGTATCCATAATATGATCCGGTATGGGTGTCCGGTGTAATTACAGTGTGCTCGGTGCCGTTTACAATTACGGGAGAATCAAGCTTTTGCAATGATTCCCAGAGAATAGCCGGGGATTTATTTTCGTTTTCCGCATCTGCCCAGGTCGAAGATCTTAGAGATGCCGGCATAAGTGCTTCGGCAGGGATTTTAGGATTATATGAGTATTTTAAGATATGTTCGAGATCTGTCTGAATATCAAATTCATAATATAACGGAGTCGCATCGAATTTTTTTTCAGGGAAGTAAAGGGTTGATTTTGATTTTTTGCTTTGTATAAAACTGAGGATCTCTCCGATTTTATTAAGATCAAATTTTTCGCAGCTGTCAGGAGAGATAAGATCAGCAAGATGGTCTAATCCTGGAGAAAGGGATTTGGGTGCTTTTTCCTCTTTTAAGTCTTTTCCTGAAGCAGAAACAGCAAAAAGAGATATCAGTATTATGATCATAATCGCAGAATAAAGAGGATTTTTCATGTATTTCCTTAATGATTTGAAATTATAAACAGCCCGTCATTATAAAATAAAGCAGCTCTTCTGTCAAAGGAAATGAGGAAAGAGCCTTTTTCCAGATTTTTATTTTCCTGAGGTTAAGTCTTTAAGATGAAATCGTATGTTATATAATAGCGTTTCGATCTTATTTCATGTTTTTAAGGGTTTAGTATTAATCCCCGGTTTGCAAAAATTCCGGGCTAAACATGCTTTGCAATAGCGTTTTAGGTATGGTAATAATTCTGCTAACCACTTATATGGGTGTTAAACACTGGAAGTGTTCCATATCCCTGATGTGCGGCTGTTATAAGATTTTTCAATACGAAAGTTAATACCCTATGCAGATATTTCATTCTCATATCCAGGGCAGTCTTCCCCTGGCATGGCTTGTTATTATAATTTCTTTTATTCTCCTGTTTAAATGCGCTGATATTTTTGTAAACAGCGCAATCGCTGTTGCCCAGGATTTTAAGATTCCCAAAATATTAATAGGCCTGGTTCTTGTTTCTTTGGCTACCTCAGCGCCGGAGCTCTGCGTTTCGATGGTCGCGGCTTTTAAAGGCGCACCAAAGATAGCTCTTGGAAATGCCGTGGGTTCTGTCATATGCAATGAGGGTTTGGCTCTTTCCCTGGCCGGGATTCTTACGGTTTCTTCTATTGCGGTTGTTCCTGTGGTCCTTAAAAGTTCAGGCATATTCCTTATTCTTATATCAGTTCTTGCTTATGCCTTTGTCTTTTTTGATCAGACCTTAAGCAGGATGGAAGGCGTTGTACTTGTTGCTTTGTTTGCCGGATATTTGTTTTTCCTTTTTAAGAACCGTTGGTATGAAGAACCCGGTGCACAGCCGGCACAGGATACGGCAGAAAAAGAAGCCGGTGAAACCTCTCTGGCAAAACACTTCTGTCTTTTTGCTGTTTCTCTGGTGGGGATTATCTTTGTCAGTGATTACATTGTTGTCTCTGCCACTGTAATTGCACGTTCTTTTCAGGTTTCCGAATCTATTATTGCAATGACACTGGTTGCGTTCGGTACTTCGGTGCCGGAGGTGGCCACAAGCATAACTGCTGCCAGGAAAGGTGAGGGCGCAATAGCCGTGGGGAACATACTGGGCTCAGATATCATTAATATCTGTCTGGTCGCCGGTGCTTCAGCGATTGCGAATGACCTTATTCTTGGCTCCAGGGATATTTCTTTTATGTTTCCGGTTATGATAATTATAGTTGTAACCATGTTCTGTATGCTCCGGAGGGGAAACAGCCTGACCCGCGCAAAAGGTATGGTTCTGTTTTCTCTTTATCTTTCGTATCTTGCAGCGTGTGCCTACTTTTTTCCGCCAACCTTTTAAGCTTTTTGCTGACAGCTTTTTGTTCGTGAGATTATGAGCAGTTTCTACAAGACACTAAAATATATTCTGTTGACAGGCCTTCCTGCTGCTGTCCTTATCTGTCTTTTGATGAGACGGACCTATCCCGGTGAAACCATTTATGAATGGATTTTTATGATCGCTCTTTCGGGCTTCGTGGGGATCAGTACTAATGCCATTGCCATTAGAATGCTTTTTCGACCCAGGGAACAGACTTTCTTTGGGCGGCACGGGCTTATTCCCAAAAACAAAAAGAAAGTCGCAAAAAAAATTGCGGAAGAGACAGAAAAGAAACTTTTAAATGTTGAGACCATCATGTCTCACATTGAAAAGGGCCGTATTATTGAAGAAGCCGTCAGCTCAGCGGTAAAAGGTGTAGATGGATATCTTGCCGGTGAAGAAAATAGAAAAAAAATTGCTGCAATAATACTAAAGGTTTATAACGCGTACGCGGACCGGATTTTTGTCTGGCTGACGGATACTGCGGAAAAATATCTTTCTGATTTTATCAGTCATAAACTCACCATTGACTTTATCTGGCAGACGGTAAAGCCGAAGCTAAAAGATTTTTTCGAGTCTGATGAACTGAAACACAGGGTCTCAACCTGGATTATAAATAATATGATCGAAAAGGTCCCGGAGATCTCAAGGGTTTTAAGCGATGTACTGGAAAAACATATTGAGGAACAGGTGTGGTGGAAAAAAACCGTTTTAAAAAGTGTAAAAGAATTTTCAGGAGTAGATCGGGAGACCATCGCGCGTTTTGTTAAAGATGTTTTTTACAGTCCTGAAACGTACAGCCAGGTCATAAGGATCGTTGAAGATAATCTTAAAAACATTGAATCATTTCTAGAGCAGGACGAGGTAAGGGAGAATGTCGATAAGGCCCATTTATGGCTAAGGCAGTATTTGCTTAAAGTAACCCGGGAAAAAGCAATCCCTTTATTAAGGGAAAGAATAGATACTTTTCTTGAAAGTGATTCCTCCTGGGAGATTATCGATAGGTCTCTGACCGGTCTGTTAAAGGGTATTCCTTCGAAACTGCAGGAATTTTTCCACGAGAAGCAGAACATAGAAAAAATAAGAGGCTTTCTTCCCGGATTGATTAAAAGATTGAATATTAAAGAGATCATTGCGGATAATATTGAGCAGCAGGATACACGGGAATTTGAAAATATGATAATGAAGGTAACCGGCGATAACCTCGCAGCTATTGAAGTTCTGGGCGGATTTTTGGGTATGCTGGCGGGTGTTGCTATTATCATGCCTTCGTTTCTGTTTATTCTGCCGGCGGGTATCTTTGTTTTGCTTTCTGTTGAGTATTTGCTGACGAAGGTGAAAAAGCAGAGTGCATAGGGCCCTTCGACTACGCTCAGGGCAGGCATAGAGCATGGCGTAACCGTAAAAGCTTCCTCTCGCAGAGTGTACAGAGAAAGGATGGTTTTTGTAGCAAAGAGCTCGGGGCATAGAGTAAGAATCTTTACAACGTTTTAACCTGCCTTGCTTGCCATAGCTGAGTTGAGATCTCGACCCTTTGGTTTGCGATCAATGTCGAGTGGGTCGAAGGGTCGGTTTTTAATTTCGCTGGATCCCTTGAATCCTAGAGTCCTCGAATCCTTGTGAATGCGAGTAAGTGAAGATAAATCGGGTAAGCGGGAACATTGATAGGGCGAAATAATTTTAAGTTAAGGAGTGTTTTTATGGCCGTTGTTAAGTTAAATCCGATACCACAACATGCGATCCTTTTTGCGGGAAGCAGTATCTTTCATTTCTGGACAACCCTTGCAGAGGATATGGCTCCGCTTCTGGTGATTAATCAGGCTTTTGAAGGTGCCAGGATGCACAGTGTGTTTAACGCGATGGATAAGCTTATTCTTCCCTACAATCCGAAGGCCATTGTCTACTACTGCGGCAGCAATGACATTAATGACGGTTTCGGTGCTTCTGATGTTGCCGGTGGTTTTGAAAAGTTTGTTTCCGCGGTTAGGAATAAACTTTCTGAAACACGAATATACTTTGTTTCAATTAACAAGGCTCCACAGAAGAAGGACAAATGGGATGTTATTGATGAAGCAAACGAAAAGATTGAAAAGTGGTGTGAAAAAACAGACAGCCTTTTTTTTATTGATATAAACCCTGCTTTTTTTTGCGGCGGGCAGTCCCGCACGGATCTTTTCCTTGAGGACGGGCTTCATTTTATGCCGGAAGCATATCAGGAATTTACAAAAATTATAAAGCCGGTTGTTGAAGCGGGGTGGAGAAAGTAAAAAGTGTGTTGGTGTATAATAAATAGGTACAGATTGAACTGCGAGTGTTTCGGGAAGATACATAAACAATCGGTTCTTCAACAGAATCTGTGGGTAAAAAAACAATTTACACCACTGATCCTTTTT
>CAYLYF010000124.1:0-10585 GCA_964387595.1 uncultured Thermodesulfobacteriota bacterium
GTTATCCGCTATTGCGCCGCAGTTAATACTAATAAAAATATTATCTTTTCGGTTACTGTGAGAATGAATCAGTTTTGCCATCACACCTTTACCTGTTCCGGTCTCACCGGTCAGCAAAACAGTTGTTTTGGTCGGTGCTACTGACATAACATTGGAATACACTTTTTTCATGAAAGGAGAATTGGTTTGTACCAAACCTAAGGAATCTTTCTGCCAGAAGCTATTACGAAAATAGTCCAATTTGGATTCAAGTAGATCCAACTCGTACACGTTATCCACAATAAACTTTAACTCAACAAGATCCAGAGGATAAGTCAGGTAATTACTGGCTCCTGCCTTCACAACCTCAACCGTAGACCTGATTTTCTCCTGACTGGAGAGAACAATAATATTCGCCGCAGGAAAAGTCTGCCAGAAAAGGTTAAGTGTTTTTTTATAATCATTAAAAGACTGCTGTGCCCTGAACTGGTCAAGGTATGTAATATCAACAAAAGAGAGTTCAAAACGCCGTTCCCTGAATTTATAAAGGAAATCTTCTCTATTTGCTGCCACCACCATAACAAAGTCAGGAGATAACCCTTTTGTTATTGTAGCCACAGCTTCTCTATCTGGAGAGCCAATCAGTATATGCTGCATATATTTCCTTTAAGATTTCTAAACAAAGGACAGAAAGACAATTGATCACAATGCTTTGACCGGAGTGTTTCGCGCAAGCCCCGCTCCTGTGGGCCGGGTCGAGCGATACAATCCAAGAAATCAATCTTAATTACCGGGATGCCCCGCCTTGCCCCGTAAACGGGATCTTCGTTAGGCGGGGAGCATCACTTATTCTAAAGAAACATTAACAAAAGTCAAATTAAGATGTGCTTCTTTATAAAAAAGAAGAAAGATAAGTCATGTTAACAACAGTGACTAAAAATTAGAAAAATACTGTGCTTCGAGGGCTAAAGCTAAAATAATGTTTATGCCTGCACTTTCCAGTTCAAACGAAGCAAAATTTATAAGTTTAAACTAAAGGCAGGATCCGCCATTCTCATCCGCCGCTCATAGGCCTCAAGAAGCTTTAGCTGAACTATTGGAATGCGGGAAATAAGTTTGCCCGGCACAAAATACAGCCGGGTATCCTGAAGGACCCGGGCTCTAAACTGAGGAACCTCAGGCCCAACAACTGATTCCTCACGAAAGAAATCACCCGGGCCAGTTTTTTCATCACACAATGCCTGACGATTGGCGCCGAATAGTATTTAATACGATGATCCGAGCGGATAAGTGCAGTCAGTCCGTTAAAGTGATCATCATGTGAATGGGTATGGAAAATACCTTCTATTTCATTCACTCCAATGCCCAGATAGCGTAAGCTTTCAAGAACATTGGGGCCGGCATCGATCAAATAGATCTTTCTCTGGAAAACAATAATGCTGGACATGCACGGACGTGTCATATCCCGTGCCTCAGATTCAGAAGTTCCCGCCTCGATTATTTCATCCACAGCTGCAAGTCCGTAATTACCCCTGAAAACGTATTCTGCCTGGGCCCGTACCTGAGCCTCAAGCCCGATAAGCAATGGTTTTGTTCCTGTATTGTTGGGATGATTGGGAGGGATCATGCCCTGCCGGTAAAGCATTTTGAAGAACAGGAAACTCTGCAAGATTGGAAAGCCGTTCATTTTGTATGGGAACCTCTGAAAGAAGGATCGCGTTGGGTCCGGTTTCACACAGCGCCCCGTTTTTGTCTTCTGTGACAATAAGCCCTCTTTTCATCAAGTGTTTCACACTGTCAGCAGGACATCCGCATAGCACATAAAGGCCGGCCTCAGGTATGTCTATCCAGTATATTCCGGCAGAAACGTTAATCACCCGCATAGCTTATCGCCTCAACTGTTTTCATACGGTTTCAAGTCTGCCACACCAGAACCTGACGAACAACTGTAAACACTCCTGAACTTCTGCGTCTGTTTAACATGATCAAACAGTCTTTTAGGAAAGTGAGCATCTACTCACATAAATTCCTGCTGAATCTCTATTATATATACTCCGTTATAATGAAAAGATCCCTAAAAAACAACCTCTTGCTGTATAATCAAAAACTGAAAAAACCGGTTCACAGCAAACAAAGGTTGGGTCCTTGTTAATAAGATATTGATTTTCCGGTGAAAAGGCTTTATTTGTTTATCAGAAAAACTTAATATCCGGACAGGCCTAGAGGCCCAACCGCGAACAGTATCGGAATATTCAAGGGAAACGCTTATTTACAGATCTTTTAAAAAAAAAGGTTACTTTCCTTTTCTGTGAGGCCGAAACATCTCAAAATAATTCCGGTTCAAGCCCGGTGTGCTCGGCGGGAAGACTCCTTCGCTGACAAACCGCACATCTTCTACAGAATAGAATGCGTTTGGATTAAATTTTTGGAGCAAAGCCTTGATTTTCGTCAGGTCTTGTTTGTGAATAATGGAAAAAATAATCTTTACCGGCCCCTCAGCTCCCTGCGCATCCAGGGTGGTCACACCGTACTTATCTTCCTTGAGTCGGCTGACAAGCGCAGTGGCATCTTTTGCCGTAATAATACGAAGCACAGCTTTGCCCATTGCCATTTTTTCAGAAAGATGCACTCCAAGGAAGCTGCCGCTGGCAAAGCCGGCGGCATAAGCAACATAACAGGCAACGTTATTCATGTTTTTAATAACCTGACTGATGGCCATCAGCCAGATAAATATTTCCACAAAGCTGACCATTGCGGCTAAATATTTCATCCCGCGGGAGATAAAAATAATCCTGAACGTTCCCAGAGAAACATCACAGATACGTGCTATAAAAATAAGAAGTGGCAATATGACCCAGGTGTAAATTGATTGATCCATGCTAAATATATTTTCCACAATGTGTTAATCTTTTTTTTCATAAAATTAAAATAACCGGACATTTTGCCGGCATCCCGAACCCCGGACTTCACTTTAAATATGGATACTCAAAATTAAACAAACTGACTTTTTTTACAAACTGTCATAACTATATTAAATCAAAACTTACAGGTCAACAATATTGCTACACACGTTTCCTCAATAATTCTTTGTCAGAATAATAGCCTATCCCTGTCTTTTAAAACTGGCCTTTTAAATTATTTTATAAAATGCTAATATTCCAAGTAATCACCTGATTATTAAAATATCAGACAAGCTCAGTTAAAAACAAGACTGAGAACACGGATAGAGAAAAACTATATGCCTCCTTCTGCTCCACAGGAAAAATCTGTGATGTCCGGCAAAATGGGAACATTCGCAGGCGTGTTCACTCCCAGCTTCCTGACCATTATTGGTATCATCTTTTTCATGCGTCTTGGATATGTGGTGGGTAATTCCGGCTTGTGGCAAGCACTTATTATCATTAGCATTGCAAATATCATATCCATTCTTACCAGTATTTCATTGTCAGCCATATCTACAAACATCAAAATAAAAACCGGCGGTGTGTATTATATTATCTCCCGTACCCTGGGTGCTGAATTCGGAGGGGCAATCGGAATCGTTTTGTATTTTGCCCAGTCTATATCCATTGCTTTTTACTGTATCGGATTTGGAGAAGTGGTTTCCGCCCTTTTTCCCGGCACCCCCTCATGGCTTCCCCAGATAATAGCAGCCATAGCGGTCACAATCCTTTTTGGGTTTGCATGGCTTGGCGCAGACTGGGCCACGAAATTTCAATATATTGTCATGGCAGTTCTTGCCTGTTCGATTATTTCTTTTTTCATTGGGGGGTTTCTTAATTGGGATACAACCCTTTTAAAACAAAGTTTGACTTCACCGGACAACAGCCCCGGTTTCTGGGTGATCTTTGCCATATTTTTTCCTGCGGTGACCGGGTTTACCCAGGGCGTAAACATGTCCGGAGACCTTAAAGACCCCGACAAAAGCATTCCTCTTGGAACCTTTGCTGCTGTTGGACTGTCTCTTTGTATTTACTTTGGGGCAACAGTTGTCCTGGCGGCATCCACACCGCTTGACATCCTGAAACTGGACTATGGTGCAATGAAGCATATTTCGCTTTTCGCCTTCCTCATAAGTGCAGGTGTCATCGCTGCCGCGCTGTCCTCTGCAATGGCTTCATTTCTGGGCGGTCCCCGAGTTCTGCAATCCCTTGCAGCAGACAGAATTGTTCCGATCCTCCTGCCGTTTGCTAAAGGACATGGCCCTTCAAATAACCCGCGCAGAGCTATTCTGTTTTCAGGGGTGATCTCTCTTATTACCGTCGGGCTGGGCAATTTAAATATGATCGCGCCCATTGTGTCCATGTTTTTCCTGATTTCATACGGTCTTTTAAATTTTGCCACCTATTTTGAAGCCCGGGCTCATAGCCCGTCTTTTCGTCCCCGGTTTCGTTTTTTTAACCAGTGGCTCAGTCTTCTTGGCGGGCTTGCCTGCTTTGGAGCTATGATGGCAATAGATCCTCTGGCAGGATTTATGTCTCTTGTTGTACTTGTGGCTGTGTATCAGTATCTTAAACGTACAGCCGGCCCGGCGCGCTGGGCGGATACCCGGCGGTCATTTTATTTACAGCAGATCAGACAAAATCTTATTGCGGCAGATAAAGAACCGGAACATCCCCGTAACTGGCGTCCTCAGATACTTGCTTTTTCCGACGACACACACCGCCGTGAACGACTTTTGCGTTTTGCATCCTGGCTAGAGGCAGAAAGCGGTCTGACGACTGCTGTCAGAATATTGGAAGGAGACGGGGTAACCATGCTGAAACAGCGGGAAGATGCAGAATCGGAGCTTCGTTCAAATATTGATTCACAGGGGTTAACTGCATTCCCTCTTGTAGTCACCGTCCCGGACCTTGATACCGGTTTCTCAACGGTGATTCAATCTTTCGGAATCGGGCCGCTTAAGGTCAATACCGTCCTGCTCAATTGGATGCAGCAGATGTCCAGTGGGGTTTCCGGGATTAATGAACTTCGTTACGGCAGAAATCTGAGAAATATTTTTCGCCTGGGCTGTAATATTGTTATTCTGAATGCCCTTGAGAAAAACTGGGAAATATTTCAAAGTATATTGCCTGAGAAGCGCTGCATTGATGTGTGGTGGTGGGACAATGCTTCAAGCAGGCTGATGCTTCTTTTTGCCTATCTGATTACCCGGAACCCGCAATGGCGTGATGCACGGATACGGGTTCTTGCTATGAACTCAAGCAGCAGCGAAAATCTTCTTAATCACATAAATCTGATGCTTGAAGAAATTCGCATTGAAGCTGAATCAAAAATTATTTCTGATTCCGGAGCAGAAGCTATTCAGAAACACTCCAGTGATGCTTCAATCATATTCCTCCCTTTCAGACTTAGCGGCACACAGCTGGTTGACCCGTTTGGCGGTAAAATTGAAATCCTGCTGGAAAATCTTCCTGTAACTGCGCTGGTGCTTGCTTCTGAAGATATTGATCTGGCTGCAGAACCTGAAGAGGGAACACAGGCGCAGAAAGCAGCTGTTCAGGATGCCGCAGATGATGCTGTAAAAAAAGCGGTTAAAGCACAACAGGATGCTATGGAAAAAGACAAAACATCTTCTAAAAAAAAGAGTAGGCTCCAGGAAACTGCTCTAAAAAATAAATCTGAGGAAGCTCTTGACACGCTTGAAAGGGAATCTCTTGATGCTGACAAAAAAGCGGATATAGCGGCCAGAAAAGCAGCCAAAGCCGCTGTCAAAGCAAAAGATGCTCTGCTTGAAACCGGAAAATATAACAATATACCTAAGAAATAGTATTTATAAAAAATAATTTCTTTATTGTCTCCTGCGGGGTTTAAAACCCTCGTCTTTTGACAAAGAATGATTATTAATGTATTTTTTCATCTTGCAGAGAGGACGTTATCCCCTCAGGATAATTTTTTTATATAAATACTAAAAAAGGGACTCCCCATGAGCAAAAATAATATCTCACAAAAACTAAACCTTTTTAAAAATGCAGGTATTTTTAAACTAATCAATAAAACAAGTTCAAAAAAAATAGGTCAGTCACCGGGCACGCTAATCCATGTTGGTGAGAAAAAGACAGAAGAGGTTACAATTTCGGTCATTGACTACGATGCCGAAAACTACAGCGAAAAACAGATACAGACTGTTGAGGAAAGCTTTCCTTTTAAAGACAGGAAATCAGTCACCTGGATAAACATAAACGGCCTGCATGACACTGATCTGGTCGCAAAAACAGGAGATCATTTCGGAATTCATCCGCTCGTTCTGGAAGATATCCTTCACACTGGACAACGGCCTAAAATGGAAGATTTTGAAAATTATGTCTTTGTTGTTCTAAGAATGCTTTATTTAAGTGAAGGAACGAGTGAAGCAAAGTCAGAACAGGTCAGTTTTATTTTGGGCAATAATTTTATTATCTCCTTCCAGGAGGTCGAAGGGGATGTCTTCAGCATGGTACGCGAACGCATCCGCAAAGCCCTGGGGCGTATTAGAAAACAGGGGGCGGACTATCTTTTATATGCACTCATGGATGCAGTGGTTGACAGCTATTTTTTAATCCTTGAAAAAATAGGCGACCGGATTGAAGCCATTGAAGACGTTCTTCTTACAGATCCTCCTCCCGAAGCACTTCAAACGATTCATGGACTGAGAAGTGAAACGATCTTTCTACGAAAGTCCGTCTGGCCGTTGCGGGATGTGATCAAAGACCTGGAAAGCGGTGACCCGGCCCTGATAACAGATTCCGTCACCATCTACTTTAGAGACATCTATGACCATACCATACAGATCATTGAGACCATAGAAACCTGCCGGGACCTGGTTTCAGGAATGCACGACATGTATTTGTCGGCGATCAGCAACAAAATGAACGAGATCATGAAAGTACTGACCATCATTGCCACCATCTTCATTCCGCTGACATTCATTGCAGGTATTTACGGCATGAACTTTGCGCACATGCCCGAGCTTCAGTGGCGCTGGAGCTATCCAGTATTATGGTGTGTGCTTATACTGGTTGGGGCTGTTATGTTAGTTTTCTTTAGAAAGAAAAAGTGGCTCTGATTCTGTCTACTTAATATTAAATGGAGGTGGCGACTATGGAACCTTTTCTGGAAGGTTTAAAAAACTGGATACTTTCTCACGGACTAACAATTGTTTTTATCATTCTGGGTGCATGGCTTCTACGAAAAATACTGAAAGCCGCGGTCAACAAATTTGAAGGAAATTTCGAACAACAGGGAATTGTTCCTTCCGAGCGGGAAAAACGTGCCAAAACCCTGAGCGGAATCATAAACACGACAATTAATATAACTATATATATCACCGCCGGACTGATGATCCTTGCTGAGTTCGGGGTGGCGATAGGACCGTTGGTGGCCGGAGCGGGAATTGCCGGCGTTGCCATTGGTTTCGGTGCTCAGAGCCTGGTAAAGGACATGATTTCCGGATTTTTTATTATTCTTGAAAACCAGGTGCGCATTGGCGATGTTGTTAACCTTGCAGGAGTAGGGGGTATTGTTGAGGCCATCAACCTTCGCACAACCCGGCTTCGTGATGTTGAGGGCCGAGTGCACATTATACCCAACGGCACCATAGAGGTTGCCACCAACTTCACCTGTGAGTGGTCGCGAGCACTGGTTGAAATCGGCGTGGCCTACAAGGAGGATGTCGACCATGTTATCAGCGTGCTTAGAGAGGTGAGCGAGGCGTTGAGAAATGATCCCGGCTTTAAGGATCTTATCCTTGAGCCCATGACCGTCCAGGGACTGGACTCGTTCGGCGACTCCTCTGTAAACATCAAAATGTTTTTTAAAACTATGCCTATCAAGCAGTGGGACGTGGCACGGGAGTTTAGAAAGCGGGTCAAAAAAGCCTTCGATCAACAGGGTATTGAGATCCCCTTCCCCCATCGGACCATTTATATGGGCGAGGGAGCATGTTCCGGAAAGCTCCAGGTTCAGGCTAAACTGGCCGCTTCAGATGATACTGTACAGGTCAAATAAGTTGCTGATATTTATGGCATGAACTTTGCGCATATGCCCGAGCTTCAATGGCGCTGGAGTTATTTCGTATTATGGTGTGTGCTAATACTGGTTGAAGCCTTTATGTTAGTTTTCTTTAGGAAAAAAGTGGCTATAATTTATTTTCTGAATTTATAAATAAAGGACAGAAAAGTAAGGAAAACAAAAAAAATTTAAAGAAAAGCACTTTTTTCTTTTGTGAAGAAAGAATTAAATCTCTGGATTCTCCTTGAAGAATTGTCCTCTAACTTTTGGAAGTACGTCCGGATAATTTGTCTGAATAAAATCAACTAGTTTTTCTCTAATTTCGCAGCGCAGGTTCCACGCATCCGAGGCATCCCGGGCGCTCATCAATGCACGAAGTTCTATGGTTTTATCGGTTGTATTCGTTACCTGAAGACCACGGACCTTACCGTCCCACAGTTCTGACTGTTCCACAAATTCAAAGAATTTGTCTCTTATTTTCTGTACCGAAACCGTGTAATCCGCATAAATAAAAACTGAGCCCAGAATATCTGCGGTTACCCGGGTCCAGTTCTGAAACGGTTTTTCTGTAAAATAGGTTATGGGAAGCACCAGCCTCCTCAAATCCCAGATCCTCACAACCACATAGGTCAGGGTGATTTCTTCGATCCTTCCCCATTCATTTTCAACAATAACCACATCATCAATACGGATAGGCTGCGTAAGCGCGATCTGCAGTCCTGCAAAAAGGGTTGCGAGGCTTTTCTGGGCAGCAAAGCCCATGATAATTCCCGCAATCCCTGCAGATGCTAAAATGCTGGTCCCCAGCTGCCGGACTTTTTCAAAAGTCATCAGCATTGCCGAAACACTGATAATACAAATAGCAGCAACGACTATTTTGTTAATGACACCGAACTGAGTAATAATTTTTCTAGCCGAAAGATTATCCTGGGTGCCCAGGTCATATTTTCCCAGGACAAAATCCTCAAAAACTGCCGTCAGTTTTATTAACAGCCAGGTAATTGCAGCAATGATACACAGGCTAAGAACATGTTTTGTAAAACCGGATAAAGGTTCCGGAAGCTTTAAAAGCGGTATAATAATATTACAAGCCATTAGAAGTATTACAAAAACAGCAGGCTTATAAGATTGATTTATCAATTTAAAGGGCAGCTCTTTTTCATGGTCACGGCTTCTTTGGCGGATTTTTCTGGAAATAAAATAAATAATAACAAAAACAAGAAGAGTACACCCGGCAGCCAGATACCAGCTCCAGTTTGTTGGGCTTGAGATATTCTGCATTATTAAATTCCCCAAAAGATGTTATTTTTTAAAAATTTTTGACTCATACATATTGTTAATTAATCCAGGTTATGTTTGATTCACCGGAGAGTTTCGCGGAAGCCCCGCTCCTGTTAGGCGGATTCGAGCGATACAATCCAAGAAAGAAATCTTAATTTCCGGGAAGCCCCGCCTTGCCCCGAAAGCGGGATCTTCGTTAGGCGGGAAGCATCACTTATCTAGGATTCTAATATCCAGGGGTTTTAATGTATCCAGGTGAACATCCCGCTGCGGAAAGGCGATAATAATTTCAGCTTCACGGAAAAGATCATCAATAGAAAAACGGATATCACTTGAAATTCGTTTGCGTTCAGTAACATCTATCATATCGATCCAGAAATAAAGATCAAAGATAAGCGCATTATCCCCAAAATCACTGAACCGGACATAGGGTTCAGGATCTTCTTTAACATCTTTATGCTTTTTAGCGGCATCCAGCAAAAGTTTTTCAGCCTCACGCACAGGCGATCCGTACACCACGCCGACCGTAATTTTTACCCGCACCTTTTTGTCTGACAGGGTCCAGTTAATGATATTTTGATCCAGAAATTTGCTGTTCGGCACAAGAATATGCACATTGTCCGCAGTCCGAACCCGGGTGCATCTTACCCCGACTTCTTCCACCGAAACAAAAGCATTTTCCATTTGAATAAAATCTCCGACCCGTATCGGCCGTTCTGCCATGATAATAAAACCGCTGATAAAATTGCTCATAATGGTCTGGGTGCCAAAACCCACGCCAATAGCCAGTGCACCGCCCAGAAAAGTAAAGGCGGTTAAAGGAATATTCAGAACCCGAAGACCAAACAGGAGGACAAAAACAAGAAGAAAATAATAAATCATTTTTTGAATGGTGGCTGCGGTATTTTCATCAATACGCGAAATTGAGGACAAACGTTTTCTGATTAACCAGCAAAACATCTTTGCCAGAAAAATCCCCAGGATGATGATGAGTAAAGATGAAACCGCTTTTTTTATGGTGATGGCATGACTGTCAATACTCCATAATTCAAAATTCCAGATCTTTGTTGCTGTCTGTTTTAGTACTTCCGGTGAACGTTCAGGAGTAATTGCAATGGCATTGTCCCGTAAAGTTGTCTCCTCAGAAAACACGCTTTCAACAATAAGGCTGTTTAGACAAACAAGAAGAATAAAAACCGCACATAACCTGATATTATATTTAACCCGCTTCATCATAAAATCCCTTTTTACAAATTTTTTTATCTCAATAGGTTCAGAGATTGAACTATAACCGATAATACCGTCAAAAGATCTGACACCCTCATATTGACTTAAG
>CAYLYF010000125.1:0-10557 GCA_964387595.1 uncultured Thermodesulfobacteriota bacterium
CTTTGCATTCTATAATAAATACTAAAAAGTTACCCACAGATTTTGTTGACGAAGCATAAAAATAAACATAATTACAAGACGTTACCTGCGGCTCGGCCAGGATGGGGTCCCGGAATTTTCTACGGTCCCCTTTGGGGACCCACATAAGGCCATGGCTTTTAGCCGTGTGACTCGAAAAGCTTTTAGCGTTTTGGGGATTAGAATAATTGTTTTAGAAAAATATTTGTCTTACTTTCTTTGCTTGCTCCAAAGAGCTGTAGCGGTCACCCCGGTATTTTCGTGACTCAACTAACAAAGAAAAGGCACCCTTTGACCGGTCCCGTAGAACGGGATTCCCTTGTTATAAGTTTTTTTGCGGTCGGCGTCGCAATGATCCCAATCTATCGGGACTCAGACATGCATCGCCTTAGATCCACAAAAAAACTTTCAGATAATAAATGAGATGTCTTATCTGTGCTCTTCTTTGGTCTTTTTTAATATCATCATTTATGCCGCTCATGAATTCTGTTCCATAATTTGAACTTTGAAATTTCATGTTTATCCGTTAAAACCGTTCAAACGGTAGCCCCGCTGTCCCGAGGCTATCGTAAAACAGAAACTGCCCTAAAGGTTTAATAATGAAAAAATTAATTCTTGCAACAGCATCACCCCGAAGAATTGAGATGTTAAATGAGCTGGGTATAAAATTTAAAGCTGTTAAAAGCAGTTTTAATGAACCCGAGAGAAAAAAAGGTCAGCGGCCTTCAGCGTATGTTGAATCTAATGCAAAGGGAAAGGCAGAGGCCGTTGCCGCAAAATTTAAAAATGCGGTAGTTGTGGGCTCAGATACTGTTGTTGTTTATAAAAACAGGGTTCTTGGAAAACCAAAAAACAGGAAAGAAGCTTCTGAATATATTCATATGCTGAACGGCAGGACACATTCAGTTTATACGGGTATTTCTTTAATTGACGGTAAAAGCATGAAAAAAGTCTCTTCACATGAAAAGACCCTCGTCACCTTCAGGTCTCTTACAGAATTGGAGATAGCTCTGTATCTTAAAAGTATTGACCCGATGGATAAGGCGGGTGCATATGCGATCCAGGGTTCAGGGGCGCTGATTGTTGAAAAGATAAGAGGCTGTTATTATAATGTGGTTGGTTTTCCGGTTTCAAAACTTGAAAAGATGCTATTAGATCTTGATATTTCACTTTTTAAATACATGAAAATATAAATTATGGAAAATGAGGGCCGGATATTTATTCTGACAGATCTGAGCCTGCTTCGTATTGACGAAGTCAGTCCCTTTGACCTTTATCTTAACTCAGCGGATAAGTATGTTCTTTATTCAAAGAAAGGTTTACGCTTTACCGAAGCGTTAAGGCAGGAGCTTATCCTTAATGGTGTAAAGACAGTATATGTTCCGGATTCTGATTATGATGTTTATCAGGAATATATAGAAAAGAATCTTAGCGCTATTATAAAGGATGCATGTATCGGTCCTCAGGAAAAGTCAAAGATAGTTTGTTCTTCAAGTAAATATTTGATGAAAAAGCTGTTTGAAGATCCGCGTTTTGAAACTATAGCCCGGACAAAAAAGACAGTTGATAAACGGGTCGATACTATCCTGTCAGACAGCAAGATCACGCAGCAGCTTATCCGTCTTGCAGAATTTGATTATTCTACCTATACACATTCTATTAATGTTGGCATTATCAGCCTCGCCTTTGCAAAAGATATTCTGGAAAATATTTCTGAAGAGCAATTCCATGACCTGGGGACAGGTTTTTTCCTGCATGATATCGGCAAGTCCTTGATTCCTCTGGAGATAATTAACAAGAGCGAACCCCTGAGCCGCAGTGACTGGATGGTTATGAAAACGCATCCTCAAAAAGGGTGTGAAATTCTCAGGGAAACCGGCTTCTTAAGCGAGGAGGCCGCAAGTATCGTACTTCAGCATCATGAAAGGAGCGATGGCTCGGGATATCCTAAGGGGCTAAAAGGTGATGAGATAAGTTGTTTGGGGAAAATTTGTTCGATCGTTGATTCATTTGATGCCTTGACAACGAACAGGTGTTATCAGGAGGCCTGTTCATCTTTTAATGCTATGAATATTATCAAGGAGAGAATGATAAATAAACAGTTTGATCCTGATGTGTTCTCGAAGTTCGTTGCTTTTTTTTCCGGTAAATAGACAGCTCTTTTACTCAAAGATATTTAAATTTTCAATGAGATGTTTCATCCGGGTCATGCTTATCAGTATCGATGAAACCCCGTTTTTTTCTGAAAGAAACTTTAACGCGCTTACGGCGGTCGGAGAGGGGAGCTTCTCTGTAAAATTTATAGCCTGATTAAACTTATCCCTATTTCTAAACAGCGGGTTTAATCTTCGGACATCATGTTTGCCCGGTTTAAAGTCCTTCCTGATTTTACCGGATAAAATTCCCTGGGCAAGGGGGCTGTAGCAGATAAAACCTATTTTGTTTTCATTGCAAAACGGAAGGAGATCGGTTTCTGCTTCACGCTGCAGCATGTTGTAAAGTGATTGCAGTGATGTTATTTCTATTCGGCCGATGGATTTTTCAAGAAGTTCTATATTAAAGTTACTGACGCCCACGTGCCGTATCAAACCGTCAGTTTTAAGTTCATTTAAAACATCCAGGGTTTCTTCTATCTCTGTTTTTTTATCAGGCCAGTGAATCTGGTAGAGGTCAATGTAGTCCGTTTTAAGTCTTTCAAGGCTTGATTCTATGTCTTTTTTAACCGCATCACGGGATAGATCATGGAAGACCCGGCCTCTATCATTCCATCTCAGCCCGCATTTTGTTGCAATAATGACATCTTCTCTAACAGAGCTAAGAACGGTTCCAAGAATCTCCTCTGATTTGCCAAAACCGTAAACAGGCGCAGTATCGAAGAAGTTGATACCGTTTTCAACGGCTTTTTCAACTGTTTTTAAAGCTTCTTTTGCATCTACATCTCCCCATCCTTTTTTAGATAGTGCCCATGCACCATAACCGATTAAAGAGACTTTAAGGTCTGATTTTCCGATCTTTCTGTATTCCATGATTATCCTGTTTGTTGAGTTGCACTAAATAGTAGTACAGCTTTTGGTTAAAGGAAATAAAAATTTAATATCCGGAAGGGGGAGCGTTAAGCAGACAAGGTGGAAGATACTTTAATTATAAGAATTACAGCACTAATTCCTGAAATGATAAATAAGACATATTGCCTATTTTAGGAATTGGTTGCTTTTGCAACATGATGAGTGGTCATATATGCGAGTATTCCAAGAGGAGCTCCAAGTATCAGGCCCCCCAGCAGCATGGCACCGGCTATTTCAGTACCCAGATTTAAAACATCTGTTAAAGAATTAAGGTCCAAAGAGGTAAAAGGTGAGGGTTTATTAAGAATAAGCATTCCCAGTTTATAGTCCAGGTAATAGCAAAAAGGCAGGGTTATAGGGTTGCTTATCCAGACGCCCAGCATTGCAGCCCGCTTGCTTCCTCTAAACAGATGGGCAAGGGGTACTGAAAGAATAGTGTGTAAAGGAAAAGTCGGTGTCATACCGACAAAGACACCAATCCCCATTCCCATGGCAAGGTAATGCGGGTTGCCGTGGAGTTCCTTGAAACTCTGTATGATTTTATGGGTATAGTGGCTAAAATAATTTTTTAAACTCATTTATGCTTCAGAGTGTCTCTCCATGTTATATGCAGGCCGTCTGATTTAATTTAAACTGAATGAATTTAACATGAAAGTCTTTACTTTTCAAGGATAAAGGCGTTAGCTTCTGGAAAATAAAAAGCAGATCGCTTAGATCTCCGGCATTCTCTTTAATACTTTTTTGTCTGTTTAATGAAAGTAAAGGTAAGGGATGTTTTTTGTACACGGATCAATCTTTATTAAAAAAACCCAAAACTTTTTTCAATAGAGATTTCTTTTTTGTTTGTCCAGTATCAGCAGAGCTTTCTCCTGCAGGTTTAAAATTTTCACCGTATTTTTTTTTGTAATATTCCATTCTTTCTTCATGGGTTCTTTGGGGCGATTTTACTTTGCCGGTTTTTAATTTTTGCTGCAGTTTAGCAGGAACTGCATCACTGTGTTTTTTAGATACAGGAGGTTTTGTATGTCTGGCCGGTTTTTTTAGGGGGGACGGTTTATCCGCAGTAGATATTTTCCTGCTTTTCAAGACGGGTCTAGGTGACTTTTTGTATGCAGGTTCATGACGCTCTTTTTCCAATCTGAAATGTTTTCCCGCGCTTCTATCTTTTTCAAACAAGTCTTCATCCGGCCACTCCACAGGAATCTTAACGTTTGTGAGTGCTTCTATTGATTCAAGGCCGTATACAAATTTTTCACAGGCAAGTGATATGGCTTTTCCCTCTTTGCCTGCACGTGCAGTTCGGCCTATTCGGTGAACATAGTTTTCCGCATCATTGGGGATGTCATAGTTGATCACCATTTCCAGGTCGTCAACATGCAGCCCGCGTGCCGCAACATCTGTTGCGACAAGGTATTTTAATTTACCTGATTTTATACTTTCTATGATTTTAAGACGTTTGCTCTGCTGCAGATCGCCCATGATGTATTTGCAGTCATAACCGTTATATTCAAGGCGTTTTGAAACTTCGTGGGCCTTGCTCTTTGTGTTGGTAAAGATGATGCAGTTTTCCGGTTTTTCCGATTTAAGAATCCCCAGAAGAAGTGCGATCTTTTCTTCTTTGCCAACGTGATAGAGCTTTTGGGAAATCTTATCAACTGTAATATTTTCCGAAGCTATTTCAATTTCTACCGGATTGTTCATGAATTCCCAGGCCAGTTCTTTAGCACGGTAGCTTAGCGTTGCACTGAAAAGCATTGAAATGCGTTCGGAAAAGTGAGGCATGTTTTTAAGCATTCTTTTTATATCCGGCAGAAACCCCATGTCAAAAAGTCTGTCTGCTTCATCAATTATCAGGATACCGGTTTTTCTGAGATCCAGTTTCTTTTGCTGATGGAAATCAATGAGTCGGCCCGGAGTTCCGATGATAATATCCACATCATCTTTAAGGAGTTTTTCCTGCTCCGCATATCCCACACCTCCATAAAAGCATCCGCAGGTAAAATCAAGGTGCTTTCCGATGACTTTTGCTTCTTTTTCAATTTGTATGGCAAGTTCGCGCGTGGGGGCTATGATAAGTGCCTTGCTGTTTTTTAGATCTCTTTTAGTTAAAAAGTTATGATATATGGAGATCAGGAAAACGGCTGTTTTCCCTGTGCCTGTTTGTGATTGAACGCAAACGTCAGTGTATTTAAGTGAGTGCGTAAAGGTTTTTTCCTGTACAGGCATACAATTGATGAATCCGGCTTCGGCAATACCTTTTTGCAGATTTGCATCAAGATCAAGTTCTGTGAATTTTTTTGTCATATATTTACGGTGGTAATTCCTTATTTCTATTAGTATAATTAAATTAAATTTGTGGCTGTCTTGGAATCGGGTTATTTATGGGTGTTTGTTGGCTAAATTCCCTGAGAAGTTTTTATAGGGGGGAGTCTTTTTCGCCTTCTGAGTCCGAGACAATTTGTGATTATAGCACTATCACTCCAAAATGTGAAGCAGTCTGTGTTGATTTTGTTATATAACTATGGAATCATAAATGATTTGTCCTCTTTGCTGTTCTGATAATACGTTTAAGTACTTTGAAAAACCGGAAAAGAACACGGATATAAAGACTTATTTCCAGTGTAAAAGGTGTGAGCTTGTGTTTGTTGATCCCGGTCTTCATCTTTCCTCCGAAGATGAAAAGTCTATTTATGATTTTCATGAAAACGGTCCTGAAAATGAAGGATATGTCCTTTTTTTAAAAAGACTTGCAGATCCTTTGTCCTTAAGGTTAAAGGCAGGAGCGATAGGACTTGATTTTGGCTGCGGTCCCGGGCCGACCCTGAGCGGTATTCTGGGCGGGAAGGGATTTGAAGTTTATAATTATGACCCTTATTATTTTCCAGATAAAACCTTACTTAATACAAAATATGATTTTGTTACCAGTACAGAAACCGTAGAACATTTTTATAGCCCCGGAAAAGAATTTTTACGGATTGCAGGTCTCTTGAAAGAAAAGGGGAGCTTTTTGGGTGTTATGACACAGATGCTTCCGGCTGGAACTGATTTCAAGAACTGGTGGTACCACCGCGATCCAACGCATGTTTCCATCTATAATGAAAAGACTTTTTTGTGGATCTCTGAATGGATGGGGTGGAATATGGAAATTCTTGAAAATGGTGTGGTTATTTATTCAAAATAGTGGTAAAAAAGAATTATCATTATTCAAGATTCTCTTTAATCGTAACCTGTCTGCTTAACCTCACATATTTAGAACGGGCAGGGACGAAATCCTGAAAACTTATTAAATTCTTTAATATTTGTCTTTTCCTCTGAACGGACAGATCTGAACCTAAAATCTGTAATTATTTGTGAATCTAATGGAAAACAAGCTTAAAGCAGCCCTTGCAAATTCATCTATTAAAAAAAGTACATTTGAAAATGTATCTTTATGGCTTTGCCCCTCTTTTGCAGAGGTTGAGGTTGACGGCGTTAAAGTTAAAGATTATATCCGTGATCTTGTTGACGGTAAAAGCTGGGAGGAGCTTGATGATGCCTTTTTTAAGATGAACAGCTTTGGTACAGCAGGAGTGAGGGGTAAGCTTGCCATCGGAACAGCTTATTTTAACAGGATCATCCTGGGGCTTGGTGTTGAAGCGCATGCCAGATATATAACTTTTGCCTATGATAAAAACGGCACTGTGTCCGGCAGAGAAAAGGCGGTTGTTCTTGCCTATGATTCCCGAAGGGGCTCTTATGATCCGGATAATAACGGGCCGGGTTTTCTTGTGAAAGAGGCTGCGTCAATATATTGTGCTCATGGAATAAAGGTATATCTTTTTGACACGGTTGCGCCGACACCTGAGCTTTCTTTTGCTATTTCTGAGCTTGAGGACATAAGGCCTTATTCCGGCGGTGTTTTTACGGCTTCACATAATCCTGCTTCTGATAATGGTTTTAAACCCTATGATTATTCTGGCGGGCAGGTGGTGCATAATGAAGTGCAAAAGATTGCTGACAGTATTAACGATTACAGCGATGTGAAGAAACTTGACTATGATGAAGGTCTGAAAAACGGATTGATCAGGATTATCGGCCCGGAGGTGGATGACGCTTATATTGAAAAGGAAAATCAGACCGCAGTCTGGGTCGATGATAGCGGACATTTTCTTAAAAACAAGGTCGACAGCTCTTTAAAAGTTGTATTTTCTGCGTTGAATGGAACAGCTCAAAGACTTGTTTTTAAAGTGCTTGAACGCCGTGGATTTAATATCAGGGATAATCTTTACCCGGTTATGAGTCAGTGCGTTCCTGATGGTAATTTTCCAACCTGTTTAAAACCCAATCCAGAAGAAAAAGAAGCACTTCATGCGTCTATTCTTCTGGCAAATGAACAGTCGGCCGATATCCTTCTGGCAACAGACCCTGACGGTGACAGAATCGGTGTTGGGGTTCGTTTAAGTCCGGATGAAAAAGAGCTTTATTTAAATGATGACGCTGTGAAAGAGGGCTATTATCTTTTAAACGGTAATCAGCAGCTTGTGCTTCTTACGGATTATGTTTTGAGCCAGCTGAAGCAGCGCGACGGAAAACTTCCTGAAAACAGCGTTATCGGGAAATCGATTGTATCAACAGACCTGACCCTGGATATCGCAGATCATTACGGCGTGATGACGATCGAACCGCATGTTGGGTTTAAATATCTCGGTGAGAAACTGTATCTTTATGCCTGTAAGGCTTTTGCTGCAGCAAAAGAAAATGAGGGAAAATATCATGATAGGGAGTATAACAGCCTTTCAAGAAAAGAGAGGGTCAGGGTACTTCAGAAATATGGGCTTTGCTTTCTGTTTGGCGGTGAAGAGTCGTATGGGTCTCTTGTTGGTGATTATGTGAATGATAAGGATGCCGTAACGGTGACGGCCATGTTTACGGAAATGGCAGGTTTTTATAAGAAAAAAGGGCTGACCCTCACAGAGCGTCTTGAACAGATCTTTAAGCAGTATGGTTATGTAAGAGAAGAGACCCTGGCTTTAAGTTTTGCCGGGGCTGCAGGAAATGATGTTATCAAAAAAATAATGTCTGATCATCGTCAGTCTCCATTGAAAAAAATTGCAGGTAAAAATGTTATTGCAGCTATAGATTATAAAGCGATCGATCCATCCGGAACAAGAGTTGCGAAAGGCAGGAATGGAAATATCATATTTGATGATTCCGAGCCGGATGATGCTGAAAAACACAATGGTTATGTAAATGTAAAAGGTATTAAGGTGCCGCTTTTCTGGCATGGTGATTACAAGTTAATTAATAAAGCAGCTAAACTCCCCGAGGCAAATGTGATAATATATGTGCTTGATGACGGATCAAAAGTTATTGTGCGGCCTTCAGGAACAGAACCTAAGGTCAAATTCTATGTGCTTGCCAAAGGAATCAGAGGAGAGGGCTGCGGGTCAATTGAGGATAAACTGTCTGTGAACAGTTTTTTTAACAGTGCCATGGAGGAACTTACCTGTCAGGCTGCAAAGGTTGAACAGGATATCTTAGGCAGATAAATTATTTGGAGTGAAAATGTATAGATGTCATCACTGTAAAAAAGAAGTTGAGGCGGAAAGGAAAGTCGCCAGAACAGAGCTTTGCCCGAACTGTAGCTCGGATCTCAGGTGCTGCTTAAACTGCAAATTTTATGATGCTGTAGTTTACAATGCCTGCAGGGAGTCACAGGCAGAAAGATGTATTGAGAAGGACAAGGCCAATTTTTGTATATATTTTAATTTTATTGATTCAGATTTCGCTGTGAGCTTTAAGGCGGTTCCGGATAATAAACGTGAAAACCCGCTTGATGCACTTTTTAAAAAGAAGTAGGGTGCTGTGCCTAGAAAAAAGAAAAACAAAATAGATCCTGATCCAACTTATCGCTGGTGTGATAAACAGGATAAATTTGTCCCGGTATCTGCCTGCAGGGAAAAGGCAAAGGTAAAGTCGAGGTGCCGTAAATGTTATGCGCACTGGGACAAGACGCGTTATCAGCTTCCCCTGCCTTTAAAGATAGATGAAGGACGAAACAATCTATAGGGCAATGAAATTGAGCTATGGACTTAACCTCAGTTTCTGACCGACCTTAATTAAGGATCCGTTAATACTGTTCAGTTGTTTTAGAATTCTAACCGGTATACCCGTCTTCTCAGATATATGGCCCAGAGTGTCACCCTGTTTAACAGTATAAATGTTCCCCGGAGATCTCTTCGCCCGCTTTAAAGCATCCTGTGTGAGTCCTTTAACTGCTGCTTTCAGCTTGTCTCCAAAACCCGGAGGAACCTTTAAGCTGTGGTTTCCTCTGGGTAGATAATATCCCATAAACTGAGGGTTCAGCTCTTTTATATCCTTATAATCGAGCCCGATCTTTTGAGCTACAGCTGTTATGTGAAGAGGGGTTTTAATGTTTATTTTAATTGAATCACATTTTATCGGTTCATAAATCCGGTCACTGGAAACATTGAATCCATATTTTTCAGGGTTTTCCAGGATAAGTTTGACAGCTGCAATGCGGAATATATATCGTTCTGTTTCAAGCGGAAGATTTAGACGGAAATAATCATTTACCTTTTGTTGTTCTATTGATTTTTTAAGCCTTGATTCTCCGCAGTTGTATGCGGCAGCAGCCAGCGTCCATGAATTAAACATCGCGTGAAGCCTTGTAAGGTGTTTAAGGGCTGCTTGTGTGGAAGGTTCAAAGCTCCGTCTTTCATCAGCCATACGGTCCTTTCTTAAACCATTTTCACGGGCTGTATGTTTCATGAACTGCCAGGGGCCAACAGCTCCTGCTTTTGACTGGGCGTGGGTAAGCAGGGCGCTTTCTGCGACTGCAAGATATTTAATGTCATCCGGCATGTTCCTTTTTTTAAGCTCTTTTTCAATATACGGGAAGTACCTGCCCGACCTTTTTATCCACATAAACACCTGTGCACGGTCACAGACCGATATTATGAGTTCACGCTCAAGCATTTCATAAAAAAACTGTTTGTCTAGGGGGATCTTTTCATGAAAAACAGTTAAATTATCGGGCATACATACATCGTTATACCGGGATGATTTATTTGCACTTGATTCTTTTGAGAAAAGTATAAGGGTTAAGATCAGAACGAAAAGGGTCAGATGCAGTATGTTCCTGTTGTTTGCTCTTGCCGGCATTTTTTGAGTGATATTTGTTTTCATTTGAGGGCATATTATCATAGGCAGATTTGAAAACCAAGCAGCGATAATTATTACACTTCTTTTAAGGTCATTTGTAGACAAATAAAAAAGTAAAAAAAAGGATCATTGGCAAAATATGTGTGGGTAAACATATAGATATCTTCCACAGTCAAACACTCCGTTCGGCTGCGTTGTATGGGATTTAAAACCCTTAAAAAACCAAAGTCAAAAAAGCATAAACCGAAAACCCATAAAAATGGTTCTTCAACAGAATCTGTGGGTAAAAAAACAATTTACACCACTGATC
>CAYLYF010000126.1:0-10342 GCA_964387595.1 uncultured Thermodesulfobacteriota bacterium
CCCGGAAAGGATACACCACCTTTTCTCTCAAACACAACTTTCAGTTATAACTCGTGAAAGGCTTTCATGATCCACTTCGGGGTCAAATGGGAAAAGAGTTCTTCGTCGGGTCGTTCGTCCACATAAGAGGCTTCAATAAAAATTGCCTGGAGTCGGTTTTCCCGAATCAGCGGTGCAGCGATTTTCCACAAGTCATAAGTGGTGGTGCGTTTTTCTACTTCATCGGGCCCGGTATCCCCCAGATACAGAAGGCAGTAGCCTCCGGATTCAAGCAGAAAAGCAGTTGAGTCGGTATTTGGACCATGCGCCAGGGGGAATGCGGTGACATGCATCCGGGTATCCTTAACCGGTTCAGATTTGCCCGGCGGTAGAGAGAGGTATTTGTATTGATTTAGTGCCGGGGATTTTCCCATGTCACTGAAATTGGGCCAGGCGTGCCAGTTAAAGATATGGTCCTTTATATCGTTAATTGTTCCATCAAGACTGATGACAGGTTTATCCGTGTCGTTTGGTGATGCCATAATCAGGCCGGACAGATGGTCTAAGTAAGCATGGGTTATTAAAAAAGCTTTTATCTTATGGTGAAGGACAAATCCTTCCGGGGTAAGTTCTGATTCAAAAGGGAAGGAGATATCGTGAAAGCAGTTATTTTGTGCAGCTGCCTGTAGCCCGCTAAAAAGACTTCCCGCATCTATGCAGATAAAGTCTGATGATCCAAGGGGTGCAAACAGATGGGCGGAAAGATTTTTTTCATTTAATCCGCCTTCAACCCCAAGAGGTATCCAGGTGAATCTGGGTTCTAAAATCATAGGCTGTTTCCCTGCTTAGGGTTTTAATGATTTTTGATCTCTTTGACAAAACAGGTAAAAAATAATGGAATTGCCGGTTTCTTTCTAATTCTGTCTTTATCATGATTTCTGATTTTGTGCCACCGGAGAATGTTTTTGTGATGATAAAGAATTTGTTCCGCAAAAAAGGGAAGAGCTGTAACTTTGGTTAAGGTCTGTGACAGCTGTCTATGAATGATTTGTCCAACAGGTGAATAGCCAAAATCTTTGAGATTTTTCTACAATTTAATTTGAGAAGAATAAATGGTGCATATTTCTTTTATTTACTATATAGTCTTTACTGTTCCAAAATGAGCTGAAAAGCCGCCAGTTTGGCATGCCGCTGTCGATTAATTTGTGCGGTTGGTTATTCGACAGTGCTTTTTTATCAACCCTCAGAAAGGGGTATGTTATGAACATGTATGTTGGTAATCTTGCGTTTAGTGTGAGTGAAGAGGATTTGAAAGAGGCATTTTCCCCGTTTGGTGAAATAGAAAGTATAAAAGTCATAAAAGATAAATATTCAGGACAGTCCAGCGGTTTTGGTTTTGTGGAAATGCCGAGCAATGCAGACGCAGATAAAGCGATCAAAACTCTGAATGGAAGCGAGATGAAAGGGCGGGCCATAAAGGTCAACCAGGCAAAACCACGGGGAGAGAAAACATCCCGCAGATCAAGACGTTAAAGACAGTTTTAAGTGAATGGTTTTTCAAGTGTGCCGGATCGTATCGGCACACTTTGTTTTTGTGGGGCCGGCATGTTTGTATTAAAGTTTGCCGGAAGGTTTAAAAAGCAAACACTTACAGGAAAGTGATTATGCGTAAAGAGGATAATGAGAAACTTAAGCAGTATATCATTACTGAGATCGAAGCTGTAAAGATAAAAATTGTTTCTTATAAAGAAGGCGCTAAGCCGGTTTCTCTTGACAGTCCGATTGGGCGCATTACCCGGATGGATGCCATTAACAGCAAAAGCATGAGTGAAGAATCGCTTCGCAAAGCAGAGATCGCGCTGCTAAAGCTTGAACGCGCTCTTCTGAACATAGATGATCCGGATTTTGGATTATGTGTTGACTGCGGTGAAGAGATCCCCTTTAAAAGATTGATGATCATGCCGGGAAGTGTTTTGTGTGTGGAATGCGCGGGTAAAGGTAAATAGCAGGGAGCATATAGATAAAGGACGTTGTGGTGGCGGTATATTCCCGATCAACTAAATCAACAACGTTCCCTATAAAAGTGCTTCTTCAATAAAATCTGTGGGTAACTTTTCAGCATTTATTATAGAATCCAAAGTTAAAACAGTTGGTTGTAAATGTAAATATGCCGACTTTTCTCAGCGTTGCTTTTTACTGAAGAACCTTATTAAAAAGATAAACATCCAACATTGAACATCGAACGTCCAACGTCGAATGAAAACCAATCACAGATATCAAATGGTTATTTTTTTCTTTTCAGCTGTTTTAATGCTTGTCACGAAAATCTTAATTAATTTATCAGTTTCCAGCAAAAGTTCATTAAGCAGTTTCGGATTTTTAAGCAAAGAAACCTTTTCAATCAACCGGATCCAACGCTGGGCTTCTCTGAGTTCCTTGATAGGAATCAACAACTTATGAATAAAATCCTTTGGTGATTCTGCTGCCTGGGCTTCACCGTGGTTTGGATAAGGGGATGTGCCCGATCGTAATAATTGACCCGCCACATGATTGCCGGTCCGGGTATTTGGCAGGTGCTCAACTAATTTAATAATGCGTACCGCAAAGCTAAGCAATCGTTCTTCAAGGTCATACGTTTGCTTCTTCATTTTTTTATTCATCATTCGATGCCTGTCCTGAGCCTGGTCGAAGGGTTGAACGTTCGATGTGAGCTTGTCCCGATTTAGAGGGGACGTTCATCTATTTTCAACCAGTCCGTTTGTGTCTTAAAAAGGATCAGTGGTATAAATTGCTTTTTACCCACAGATTCTGTTGAAGAGCCATAAAAGTAGTGTCTATAACTCAATCGAGTAGGGATTTAAAAACTGCCGTTTCCAAAGAAGTTTCTTGTCTACTTCACTGAGTGCTGCATCTTTACAGACCGTATCCCAATGCTGTTTGATTGCACCGGTAAGATTACTGAATATTTCACGGGCTTCTTCCTGGGAAAGAAGGAAGTTATGCGCGGCTTCAAGACACGTTTTAAGCTGGCTTAGATTATTGTTGCCGCATATGAGCATGGCCTGTGAAGCCTCATTGCCTGTGCGGCCTTGCGGGCAAATGTCATAAGCGGGTGTCAGGGTCAATGTTTTACCGTCCCAAAACGCCGCATGGTTTCGCGCATGATCGTCGGTATTACCACACAGAACATTAAAGACGAGTCGAGAGAACAGCTCTTTCAGCGTATGCTTCGGATCGGTAAAACGATGGCGGATAATTTCGGATAATGTTTCATAACTGGCGTACCGTGCCAGCATGTCATTTAAGCGAAACATAGTAAGAGCGGAGACCATGGCCTTTCGTGCCCACTTGTCGCCTTTTTGCACGCGGTCAAAGCGTTCGATTAAGAGTACGTCTTTGTTAGCCGCTTTGGCCAGTTTTACCGGTGCAACATTCAATCCGGCCAATTGGGCCAACCGCATAGCGATGAATTCTGCTTTGACAACACTGAATAGATCGGTACCGGATGAAAATTTGGCCACGTATTTTTTGCCCTGGTCCTGGATTAAGGCTTTAGGACGAGCACCGCCGATAGAGCTGCCATGGAACAAAGCCTGGTCCAACTCCGGCGTAAGGGGTATGCCCTTTTCGACCCGTTCAGCAGATTCAATCAATTCTTCCATGCTGACATTATTTGCGATACGCGGCACATATTCTGTAGGGGAACGCTGAAAATCGAGCGCACCGGTCCGGTCCGAGCCAGATTCCAGCAGGTAGGTCAGTTCATCCAGCTTGTTTGTATCAGTGCCGGTGCCTTTAAACCCTAATTTTTTGTTGATAATGACACGCCGACCCCACGCATCTGGCGCGGCATCCCTGATACAGCCGGGCATGGTCAGGCCCTCAGGCGGGGAAAGTATCCCGGCCTTTAGCGGCAGTTCAGGTTCATAAATTGCGATCGCGGGTTTTCTGTCATTGATACGGTCCAGATAGCTTTTACCATAATTGAACAGGATGTTGTTGTTATAAACTTCAAGTCGTCCGGCCACAGCAGGTTCGGTTTCGTCCGGTAGCCATATCCAGACAAAGGCTTCCTTTTCTGTTTTAGAAGTCATCGTGCACCGCTTTTGATTTTTTGCGAACGGATTTTGGCAGAAGTGCCAGCTTTTCTCTGGCTTGATGCAGATAGTTTGCCAAGGTGTTTTCATCGGTATCAAACAGCTTGACGCCAACAATGACTGCCACTTCGAATACAGCTCCTATTTCACATTTGAGGTTACCTTTTTCGATGCGCTGCAGCATTCCTCTGGATATACCGGCGCGATCAGCCAATTCCTGGGTTGTAAGTTTGCGCTCATTACGTGCTTCGCGGATCAACGCGCCGAGCAAGGTGGCGGCATCGCAGCTATAGCGTGAGTAGGTGCGTGTGATAGATTTTGGCATTATTTTCCTCTGGTTCGTATATAGACCACAAGCTGGTCAAATGATCTTTCTGTGGACCAGATATAATATATTTAATTCAGCTTGTCAAGCTTTTTGATCTATATATAGAGCTTAATATGGTTTTGTGGGTTATATAGAGACCATTTTGAGGGTTTATATTTTTTTGACCAGAAAACGGATGTGCCTTTATTGCAAGCGTTTGGATTTTTCGATTTATTCAGAAAAGGCCATTTTAAATCTCTTTTTTGGGTTCCAGAATTTCACTTCTTCAGGTTTGAATACATCCGGTTCATATGGGTGGTAATTTTTGGCGTGGCCTTTCAGCCACTCAATAGTTTCTTTATATTCAGGATCTTTCGGGTCGTTCAAGATTTCAATGAACCTGTAATAGTCCGGCACACTTTGTTTTTGTGGGGACGGCATGTTTGTATTAAAGTCTGCCGGAATGTTTGAAAAGCAAAAACCTGCAGGAACTTGATTATGCGTAACAATTACCCAATATCAATGTGCCGTTGCTCCTACTTTGTAAAGGATTTCATCTTCCGTTATTTCCAAAGAACTTCCGGTTTCCAGAGGGAAATGGCTTGGAAGTACTGTGATGATTTCCCCGAAAATATGGTCTGTCTCAATCAGCTCAACCTCAAGGTCAATCAAGCCACTATCAATTTGAAGAGGTTCTCCAGAGTCAATAGAAAAAAAGACTCGGATGGTAATACGATCACCGACAACAAGATAACTCAGCTTAACGCCAGGATATTTTGGAAACTGATTCGGGTAGAAGTTAGGTGTATTTGCGTGATTAAGGCTGAAAACATGGAAGCCATTTTCAATAACATCATCGAAAACTTTGGGTTCATTTACACTTCTTGTCATTTTTTCTTTCCTTCAGGAATTTACATATTCAGGATTAAGGGAAATAGCCTTCTCATATGCAAGTAACACTGGAACTGAGACGCGCGCGGTTTTAAGCGCGTCGGTTCTCAAGCGACTTGTTAGAGATTTATTGTTTTTTTCATACTCAGGATTACTTTTAATTAAGTATACTGTTCCCGGATTTGTCCCCGGATTTAACATGAGTCAAGACGAGACTTGACCTTTTCTCTCTTTTCTCATAAATTAAAAACTTTAATAAACAACAGTGCTTAAAAAAACGCTGACGTAGCCCGGTCGGCTGTGAAAGCGCATTGTTATACTTGTGCACGCTCAATTTTCAACAAATATTTTCTGGTAAGCTTTAATGCCACCTCCAGTGTTTCGATGAAAAATGTATCTATCTTGCCACGAATTGGGACCTTCAATTCAGGATAGATATCACTGGCCATTGAAAAATAATAAGCTATTTCATCTGGAGTCGCGTCACGCTTTACAGTAGATTTTTTATAATGCTTGAGTATGTACATTAAACGGGATTTCAATACACCGTAATCATTATTAATTGATGCTGTGTCAACCAAATCTTCGCTTACTATTGAAAGTAAATTTAGGATTAGTGCCTCTTGAATTACACAAGCCTCTTTTATCTCTAACAGGGATTTAGTTTTGTATTTCATATTTTATTTTTGAAGTACCGGGTAGCCGGGGGTTGTTACCAACCCCGATCCCCCTAAGAACCGTGCGTGAAAGTTTCCCGTCACACGGCTCAAGCATCCAGTAAGGCAAGCCCTTATGGGGTTTCCCGCTGATGGGTTATTAATTACATCAACTTTGCGATACAAGCTGACAGCTATAATCCTTTTGGTAGAAGGTGCACACATTGGCTAAGGAACCAGCCATGTTCATTTGCTTTCCTTCCTTGTAGGGGTCAGAGCTACACTTCTGACAGTATGTTTGTTTCAGGTTGTCAAGAGTGTAGCCCTGACCCCTATATTTCCCCCATCTATATAAGTTAGGAGCAGGCTTATCCCGTTTACTTACCTAATTGTTCAAGCTGGTCAAATGTTAAAAATTCGACTTTATCTTTATATGAACGATTATCATTAAAGACCATGGGAACTGTATTTGAAAATACCACATAGCCTTTAATGCCTATATCAGAACTTATGTTAACAAACTTAGATAGCTGTCCTTTATGTTCCATTAATATATTAAGTCTATCAATATGTTTAAGTAACCGGTCTTTTTTTCCTTTTCGAGTTTTTTGTCCTTTAAAATCATATATTTGTCGTGAAATTTCCCCTAATGTTTTAGCATAATCTAAATCTTTACATTCGATAACTGCAACAATATTTAATTTTTTATTCCAAGCAAAAACATCAACATCGCCGAAGTCTGGAAGCTTTTGGTTTAAAATCTCGGTAAGTTTGATTTCTTTTTTAACTGTCCAACCAAGTTCTTGAAGTCTGTTTGCAACCTTTAAATTAAAGGCTAAACCATTAGCCCCTCTTGTAGTACCAATCCATTTTTTCATTAAGTGGTTTGAAAAGTGATTTTCGTCTAGCGTTGCACTATGGCAACTACTTACCAAATAATGAAAAGCATCACGAACATGTTGTGGAGAAACTAAAAAGTTTGAACTATCAAATTGAACAAGGGGGCGGAAGCTTAATGAGAATCTTCTTCTGAATCTCCACGGTTGCCAATCTGAAGGTTTGAAGGGAGGTGGTATTTCGGTCCAAGAGTTTCTAGGATAAATAACTAGCTCACTTATAATTTTTTCTATAATTTCAATAGGTTCTTTATTAAAAATTCCCACTAGATTTTCATATGAAACTTGATAAATATGTTTTTTTTTCTTTAACCCGTAATCTTCTAATTTGTCTATAAATACTCTGGCATCATCAAGAGTAAAACCAAATTCACCTATCCAAGCTTTATTAAAATCGTCTTCAAAAAGATTGTTAACTGTTTTAACAGGCTCTTTTTCTTCTAAGTTTTTTGGATATTCTTGAATTTTATTAGCTAAAGATAATTCGTTAATTTTAGAAGCATAAGAAGTAAGGATGGTGTTTTCAAAATCATGATCAAATATAATATCACCAAAAGTGGATATAACTAACTTTGGCTCAATCAAATCGTAGTTAATAGCTTCTGATACGCCGCCTATATAATGCATTTCTGAGGCTAAACAAATCAATTCTTGGATATCTAAAACTCCAGCTTCTTTTCCTCCACTTAAAGGACTTTCACAAATGGCCATTTCTATTACAAGTCTTGAGGATAAAGACGCTCTATTCAATTGTCCAAGTTTGTCATTTACCACAGAATAAAGATTTTCCTTGTTTTTATGAAGTGCCAAATTTGCTTTAAAAGATCTTTCCCACCTTTCTTTTTGGTGATTAGCAAGCTCCATATTTTTAAGGAGACTTTTAATTAATAATTCTCTATTTAAAACCCCTAGTTTTTTTCTGATAAGTTCCCATAAGTTTCCAACAAACTCATTAAGATATTTCTTGCAGTCTTTTTTGGTTTCTATTATATTCCCTTGGCTTCTATTTCTACAATGCCAACCCAAGTTGAGTTTAATATTGTTTTCATCTGTTTGTTCAATATAGATAGGATTTTCTTTGTCTTTTATGAAAAATTCTCTATATTTATTTGCCACAAACGAATGCATGTATTTTGCGTCAGGACTTTCAATTATTTTATTAAGAATCTTTTTATAATCTGTAATTTTATTAAAATCACAGATATAACTAACAAGTGAGAGTATAAGAGCCTGTTCTGAAAAGTTGTTTTCTGATCTTAAACCATCTAAAAAATCAGTTTCAAAACTCGAATATAAAACAGGACTAATAAATGTATTTGTAAAACAGGATAGAATTTTTTCTGGTTCCGGGCAGTCTCTGAGTTTGTCAGTATCTTCTTGAAAAATAAAAGAAAGGTTCCAAACTTGTAGACTATCTGGTAACACTAACCCAAAATTTTTAATAACAGTAAATATTTTATGTACCCAGGAAAGAGCTGCCTCAAAACATTGATATTGTAATGGAAAGTCATGATTTTCTATTAATTTTTGTTCTATCCATATTTCATAATCATCTTGAATATAAATGCATTGAAAAATATTTTGATTTATTTCCTCCAGACAATAAATGTCATATTTGTTATTATTTAAAAAGAATGGTTCTACAAAGGCTCTAGTAACTTTAACGGCGCCGAGTTCATGATGATAAACTAATCGTTTCTCTGAGTCTTTATAAACTTGTTTTCTTACATCAACTTGGGAATTAGAAGGCAAAGCAATAAAAATGTTAGAAGGAATGTTGCTCGGATCTTTAAATGACTCGTGAGGCAAAAGGCAATAATTGTTTTGCTTAGCATAAGCATATGTATTAAAAAACCCATTATAATCTAACAGTCTAACTCCCATAGTAATTATTTGCTCTAACGACTCAATTATTCTCCATACTTTGTGAGGGCTGCAATCTGGGTCATTGCTTAGAGTATCTAAATCATGCGAATGAATTACCGTAAGCATCCATTGAATATCACTTTTAAAGTTAAGTCCTAAAGCTAAACCCTTCCCAAAACCACATGGAACTATTATCGTACAACCTCTACCTCCCCCCTTCTTTTCTATTACAAAATCTTTTACCTTATTAATTGATTTGTCAATGTAGTTTGATAAATGTTCATCAGGTTCTGTGAAACCGCTAAACCAGTTACTGTCTAAAGTGGAAAGATTTTCCCCTAAAAAAATAAAATGAAAAAAATACCCTTTATCAAATTCAAAAATAACGTCAGAACTCATCCAATTCTCAATTCCATTTATTGAGCGAAATTGAATAGGCACGTTTTTAAATTTTCTTAACAGCCTTGTGTTATATAGCCTGTTGGCCTGACAATTAAAAAAAAGTGAATTGAGCAACTCATTTGAATAATTATTTCTGACAAAGTTAATAATTTGTCTTTTTATACAAACTAAAACTGAAGATGGTAATATTAACGAACAGCTTTCTCCATTGATAAAAAATGGTGATTCCTCTAAATCTGAGGCCCCAAACTCTTGTGTGTAAAGTTCCGAAAGATTATTAATATCTATACAAGGTAAAAACTTAGATTTATCAAAATGTTGCAATTTAACACTATCGATAAGTTCGTTTAGGTTGTTGCTATCTTCTAGTACTATGGTATCAACAGGGGTTTTATCACCAACTTCATTAATCTTTAGATCGATTTTCGTTATAATTAAATCTGATGCTTTAAGTATTGTCCGTATTCTGTTTTTTATAAATGTGGAGTTTTTATTTTTCGGTGCAGTATCAATAAAATCCAAAAATATCTGTGTGTTGTAAATACCACCCTCCCAAAGGCCCGCACTTAATTTATATTGTTCGTTTTCAAACCACACTATTGAAATAAAGACTTCTTCGGCAGGGTCTTCCAAGAGGCCAAAGAGTTCAAATGATTTTTCAAGGATGAAGTTAATCAAGTTATTGTCAGGCCTTTTAGTCCCCTCGCAAAATGAAAGAGAGATCGCAACGGCTTTTTCAAGTCGATATTGACTTGATTGATAAGAAGGGTTTAATAATAATGCGGAAAAAATACAAGCTGTATCTATCTTTGAATATTCTTTAAGAGTTTCTTTAAAAATGATCTTTATTTCTTGATGATACTCATTGTTTTCTGTAGGGTCGGTATGCTGTTGGTTCATTTTATTTAGTTGAAGATTGTTATCTTTTTGACAATTCTTTTTTTTCGTTTTAGCTAACGTTTTAGCCCTTCTTTTAAGTTGTTTTTTGTATCGATTAACTTGGGTTTGTTTTGAAATTCTTTTAGTCTTGCCCATGGTAACTGCCGTCAAAGTTAGAGTTTAAAATAGAATCTTCTTTTAGAAAAACTCTAATTTATGCGTAAGGGGTCGAGTAGCATTGATTTCTTGTTTGAGTGATAAAAATAAGTTCTCTAGATAAGCATAACATTTCAGGGGTAGTCAAAAGTCAACAGTTGCAATAACTATACGTACTATAATTATTCAAGCGAAATTTCATATGTGTATGAG
>CAYLYF010000127.1:0-10327 GCA_964387595.1 uncultured Thermodesulfobacteriota bacterium
GTCTTAATAACATTATAAAAAGTATCTCTTTGTACCGGAACTTTTCCCGCAGCTTTAACCAGGCCGGTAAGTTCTCCAACGGTCAGTCCTGTTGCAGTATCAGCACCGGCGGCATGCGTTATCTTTTCTTCTGTAACCGTTCCGTCAATATCATCCGCACCAAAATGGATGGCCAGCTGTGCATTTTTAAGTCCGGTCATGATCCAATAAGCCTTAATGTGTTCAAAATTATCCAGCATCAGACGGGATACAGCAAAAATTTTCAACTGTTCAAATGCGGTGGGTTTTTTAAAATGATCGATCATTGTATTTTGGGGATGGAATGGAAGCGGAATAAAAGTCTGAAATCCGCCGGTTTCATCCTGCAGACTTCGAAGGCTTAAAAGATGATCGATTCTCTCCTCATCCGTCTCAATATGCCCGTAAAGAAGGGTCGCATTTGATTTTAAACCCATAAGATGCGCTGTTTTCATAATTTCAAGCCAGTCATCAGCGGATGCTTTTTTCGGGCATAATTCCTGCCTGACCCTGCTGCTCAACACCTCAGCACCGCCCCCGGGCATTGACCCCAGACCCGCACTTTTCAACTGTGTAAGAACCTCTTTTATACTTTGGCCCGAAATATCAGAAAAATATTTTATCTCGACCGGTGTAAATGCTTTAATATGAATCGATGGGAATTCCCGGCTTATTTCATTTAAAACAGTAACATAAAATTCAAAAGGCTTATCCGGATGAAGGCCGCTTACAATATGAACTTCTGTTATTCCTGTATCTAAGGAAACCCTGATATTTTCAATTATTTCCGCAGGAGACAACTCGTAGGATTTACCCTCCCCCTTATCACAACTGAAAGCACAAAAAGAACACTTCGATATACAAATATTGGTAATATTTATATGACAGTTAATATTAAAAAAGACATTATCTTTTGTCCTTTTTCTCTTCTGCGCATCCGCAAGCCTGCCCATGGAAAGAAGGTCCTTTGAAGAAAGCAGAAAAAGCCCGTCTTCTTTTGAAAGCCTTTCACTGTTCAGGATCTTATTTTTTATTTTTTCCATGTTCATCATAAAATATTCCGGTCAATTTTTATCCGGCTTTGTTCACCCATTTTTCATCTCCAAATCCAGCTATACTTATCTGTAAAGATTACACTAAATTAAGTAAAAAGAGAAATTTTTTTCTAAAATTGATACTTCTAAACCTTATATGCCATATATTTTTTTAAATTATATATGCAAAAAGGATAAGACTTGACCTTAAGCTTGCATGATATACAATTATTATGAATAATAGTTTTATTAAACAAAAACTTCAATTAAAGAGGTGGCTAAAATGAAAATAAGAAGATTTAATCTGTCAAAACCAACAAAGCTCTTATTCATTTGCATGATAGTACTTCCAATTCTTTTCATCGGCACAAAAAGCATTGCTGATATCCGTCTGCCGGAGAAAGACGAGATAAAAAAAGACTGTGGAAATGACAACGGTACATACATACTTATAGCATATGACACCATACACGGCTCAACAGCTGAAGTTGCCGAACACATGGGTGATGATCTTTGCAGCAAGGGATTTAAGGTTGCTGTACGCTATGTAGCAAAAGTTACGGATATAAGCGCATACGATGCTGTAATTATAGGCACCCCGATTTACAAGTTTGCCTGGTTGGAGGGTGCAAAAAAGTTCCTGAGCCAAAACAAAGCAGTTCTTGCAAAGATACCCACCGCATATTTTATGCTGGGCGCCTCAATGTCAACTGACATTCCGGAAACACAGGCCGGCGCAAAAAAAATGTTTATGGATCCCGTGCTTTCAGAGTTTCCTGAAGTCGTGCCCTTAACCCTCGGCCTTTTCGGCGGAGAAGTAAATTTTGCTGAAAACCAGTACAATCTGTTCGAATGGATCGTATTGAAAATACTGGGCTTTATTATAGGATATGAAGATGCGAATGGAGCTGACTGGCGCAACTGGGACACCATTGACAGCTGGACTGAAAAATTTGTCACAGAACTGGAATCTGCCGACAGCTTGTCATCCGGGCGGTATCAGCTGGCGGATCATTAATATAACGTAACTTCCAGCAGCATCGGATAATATCGTCTTTACATAAACATGACTGAACAGAAATCAAAAACCGTACGTAAATATTTTGACAGTATCGCCTTTAGATACGACCTGATGAACACCCTTCTCAGTTTCGGCATCCATTATTTATGGAAACAAAAAACCATAAAGGCCGGAAACCTGCAAAACGGAGACAAGGTAATTGACCTTTGCGGCGGCACCGCAGACCTTTCAATTTCCGCTGGAAAGATCATTGGAAATTCAGGGGAAGTGGTGCTGTATGATTTCAGCCTGGAAATGATAGAATCCGGAATTGAAAAGATCAAAAGGAACAGACTTCCAAATATAAGACCGGTATGCGGCGATGCAGAAATCATCTCTTTTCCGGATAATACTTTTGATACCGCGTTCATCGGCTTTGGCCTTCGAAACCTGACAGAAATTGAAAAAGGCTTAAAAGATATCTACAGAGTCTTAAAACCCGGGAGCCGTCTGGTCTGCCTGGAATTCTCCCAGCCGGTCTCACCCGGATTTAGAAAGCTGTATGATTTTTATTCCTCCCGTCTTTTACCTTTAGCCGGAAAGATCATAACCGGATCTGAAGAGGCTTATAACTATCTTCATGATTCCATCAGAGACTTCCCGCTGCCGGAGCAGCTGAAAGACATGATGCTGAACGCGGGGTTTAAAAAAGTCTCTTACGAAAGACTCACAAATGGTATTGCAGCAATACATATTGCTACCAAATAATTAAAATCACAAAAGGAGATAAAAAATGGCTGATGTAATCGATCATAAAATATTTGGCGACGATATGCAGTTAGTCGAAATAGAGCTTGATCCAGGTGAAGGTGTAAGGGCTGAAGCAGGAGCAATGATGTACATGGAAAAAGATATTGAAATGCAGACCTCAACCGGAGGGGGTCTTTTTAAAGGTTTTAAAAGAATGATAACAGGGGAAAGCTTTTTTATTACGACCTTTCTATTTAACGGCAAAGGAAAGGGACATGTTGCTTTTGGCGCGCCCTTCCCCGGAAAAATAGTTCCTCTTGACCTTACAAAACTGGGCGGAAAATTTCTGTGCCAGAAAGATGCGTTCCTGTGCGCTGCACAGGGAATTGAAATCGAAGTTGCCTTTACGAAAAAGCTGGGTGCCGGACTTTTCGGCGGCGAGGGGTTCATCCTGCAAAAGCTGGAAGGAAACGGCATGGCTTTTATTCACGCCGGAGGAACTATCATAAAAAAGGAACTTGGCCCGGGTAAATCTCTCCGTGTGGACACTGGCTGCATTGCTGCTTTTTCAGTTTCTGTAGATTACGACATACAGTTTATTGGCGGATTTAAAAACTCACTTTTTGGCGGAGAAGGCATGTTTTTAGCAAAGCTTACCGGCCCCGGCACGGTATATCTTCAGAGCCTTCCCTTCTCACGTCTGGCTGACAGGGTTTTTGCCGCATCAAGATTTCAGGGACGGGGAGAACAAAAGGGAATCGCCGGAATCGGGGGGGGGCTCCTGGGAGGAATACTGGGCGGAGACAAAAATTATTAACAGTGCTCTATATTGGTTTTTGAAAATATGGCCTGTTAATGTTACGACAGATTAACAAAAATCTTCTGTGGCAGTATTTGTTCAAATTATCGCTAATGTTTACTTTTGGCTACTGCTAAAAGGTTAAAAATATCTGAAGTAATCTTTACCCTTATAGTGCTCGAAAATATTTTCTCTCAGGGCTGGAATTATTGAACGGAGGGGTTCAAAATCTTGGGGGTATGTTTGCTGCTTTACTTACAGACTGCCTCCATCGGAAAAACAAAAATAAGTCGGGACACCATTGAAAATCCCTTCAGTTAATGTTATAAGTCAAAGAATAAGGATTATCCTGTGACTGCGACATTTACGCTGAATAGCCGTAAGAGATAATATTCCCGCCTTAGAATACTAGAACTTACCGTTTATAATGTAAACTTCGAGCATTCATTAATAAAAGAATCCATGGATTATGAGTAGCAAACCGGACACGATTATAAAGTATTTAGAGAAAGAGCGGGGATTTGACTTTTCCGGCTACCGCCATTCCATGTTTGAGCGCCAGCTTGATCAACGCTTAAGCAAAACAGAAAGTAAAACCAACCAGAAATATTTTTCCTATTTAAAAACCCATCCCCGGGAACTTGACAATCTGGTTGATGCTTTGACTATCAATGTCAGTAGTTTTTTTCGTGACCCGCTTGCATTTGATTATCTGACCTGCAAAATCCTGCCAGGCTTGATTTCAGAAAAAACAATCTCCGGTGATAACCTGCTGCGGGTTTGGTCTGCAGGCTGTTCCGCAGGCGAGGAGCCCTATTCTATTGCCATGGGAATCAGCGAGCTAATCAAAGAAAACAACAGTTTCAACCTCAATATTTTTGCCACGGATATTGACGAAAAGATTCTCACTCAGGCACGTGATGCGGCGTACCCGGTACAAAGCCTTGAAAACATCAAATATGGGTATCTAAAATATTTTACAAAAAAGGGAAATCTGTATTATCTGAAAAACAAGATCAAACGGCTGGTCGAATTCTCAAAATATGATCTGCGGGACAAAAAAAGTTTTGCGCCGCCGGAAAGTATTTTTGCAGACTTTGACATCATTCTGTGCCGCAATGTTTTAATCTACTTTAACACACAGTTTCAGGACAAAATATTTAAAAAGCTATACCGATCACTTAGAAAAGATGGATACCTTGTTCTTGGAGAAGCCGAAGCACCATCAATAAAATATCAACCGTATTTTGAAAAAGCAAACGACTGCTGCCATATTTACCGGAAAAGTGCTTAAAGGCACAGGATGCAGATTTGAGCGGATAAACGCAGATAATAATTATTTCAATTTTTAATTCTGCTGATCAGCATCCTGCTGCGTCCCAAAATGAAATTATAATACGCATTAGTTAATAGGGGGTAAAATGCAATCAATTATCCGATTAAAAAACATTAGAACACGCCTCACCGTCTGGCTATTTTTGGTTGCCATGCTGCCCTTCAGTATTGCCTGCACTATTATTTACTTTCAGCGGATCGAGGTCATTAAAACATCTGAATTTCAAAAGCTGAGCACTATCCGGGACCTCAAAGTCGATAATTTGCAGGAGTGGATAAATGAGCGTAAAGGCGACGTTAGAATCGTTTCAGAAAACAAAGAGTTGAAAGCCCTTGGATTTATGGACATGCAAGAGTCCCTTAAACCTGAAAACAAACATCTGCTTGCAAACGCCCGGGAGATGTTAAGTCAATTCACACAGCATTATCACTCTTACTCGGAACTATTTTTTATTAACCCTCAGGGTAAAGTCATAATTTCAACCACCCCTGATAATGAAGGGCTTGATAAAAACCGTTTCCCGTATTTTACGGAACCTCTGCGTACAGGAAACCTTTTTATCCAGGACATTTATTATTCAAAAGAACTACGTAAAAACGCCATGACGTTTTCCAGGCCGGTTTTATGCCTGGCCCATGACGGGCAGCAGCATACCATCGGCATCGTGGTGACCCGCATTGACCTTGAACAATCTTTATACAGCCTGCTGCAGAAACGTTCAGGGATGGGTGATACGGGTGAAACCCTGATTGTAAATAAGGATGGAATTGCGCTCAGTGAGCTGAGATGGTCTGACAATGCGCCTCTGCGCTTAAAAATAAAGGCCGAGCCGGCCGTATTGGCCGCCATGGGTAAAACAGGCATTACTGAAACCAAAGACTACCGGGGCGAGCCGATTTTGGCGGCCTATACCCATATCCCGGATACGGGCTGGGGCTTTGTCGCAAAGCAGGATCAGAAAGAACTGTATGCCCGTATGCAGGAACTGCTGCGCAATATGATTACTATTCTGCTAATTTCAATAGCAGCGGTCTATCTGACGGCAATGGTGCTGGCCCGCAATTTTTCCAAGCCAGTGATTGAAGTTACTGACACTGCCCGCAAAATCCGGGCTGGTGACCTGTCAGTCCGCAGCAGGGTCGAAGGATATGATGAGTTTGGCGTACTGGCACAAACATTCAACGAAATGGCTGAATCCATGGAGATTCAGCAAAAAACCGAGCGGAGCATAAGTAGTTTAAACGAGATAATGGTGGCTGTAACAGAGCCGGCTGCTTTCTGCGAGCAAATCACTGAAAGGCTGCTTGAGATCACCGGTTCAGTCTTTGGAGCATTTTACGTGTTAAACCCGGACAAAAATAAATTTGAGCATATCTTTTCCATTGGATTTGACAGTGAACACTTAAAAGCCCTTGATGCCAAGATTATAGAGGGTGCCTTCAGCAGCGCCTGTACAACCAAAAAAATAACCTATATCAATGAAATCCCAAAAGATACGGTTTTTACGGTCAATACAATTGCAGGTGCTGCCCTTCCACGCTGCATGGTTACTATCCCCTTTGTCATAAGAAAAAAAGTCTCTGCTGTCATTTCTCTTGGCACCCTGGACGACTATTCTAAAGAAAGCTTGAAAATACTCGACCAGATTCAGGGTGGTATTAGCACGGTCCTTTCAAATATGCTGGCAGGGAAAGAGACCTTTAAGCTGGCCAAGGAGCTTAGCGGAAAAAACCAGGAGCTTGAAGCACAGACCGGGGAGCTGCAGGCCGCATCGGAGGAGCTGCAGAAACAAAATGATGAACTGGAAGCCCAGCGTGTGCAGGTCGAGGAAGCCAGTAAGCTTAAAAGTGAATTTCTCTCCAACATGAGCCACGAGCTGCGCACCCCCCTGAATTCGGTTATGGCCCTTTCAAATGTTTTAAAAATGCAGGCAAGCCATAAGCTGGACCCTGAGGAAGTCGGGTATCTCGACGTAATAGAGCGTAACGGCACACGCCTGCTGAACCTGATTAACGACATCCTCGACCTGGCAAAAATAGAATCCGGCCGCATGGATGTAACCCCTGAGGTTTTCTCCCTGAGTACAATGATCGAAAACATCACAGACAGCACAGCGCCGCTGGCCGAAAAAACAGGCCTCGAACTGCGCCTGAAAATTGCCGACGATCTGCCACAGATTGAAAGCGATGAAAAAAGGCTGCACCAGATCGTCATGAACCTGGTCGGAAATGCGGTTAAGTTTACGCAAGAAGGGCATGTGTCTGTTTCTGTCGATATGGACGGTAAAAAGTTCCATATAAAGGTTAAGGACACAGGCATTGGGATAGCTAAGCAGGATCTGCCCCATATTTTTGATGAGTTCAAGCAGGTTGACGGATCTACATCCAGAAGTTATGAAGGTACGGGCCTGGGACTGGCCATTGCCCACAAGGCGGCCGGCATACTGGGAGGCGACTTGACCGCCGAGAGCAAGCTCGGCCAAGGCTCAACATTCACCTTGACACTGCCCACAACCTGGCAAGGCCCTGTTTTAAAGCCTGAAAGCCTGCCTGAAAGGTCTGAGTTAGAGCCGGATAAAAAGACCGTGCTTGTAGTTGATGATGAGATAGAATCTGTGAATATGACTGCCGGTTTTCTTGCCCGGGAGGGCTACAATACCATTAGCGCAACATCCGGTGCAGAGGCCTTGAGGCTTGCCGAAACCCACCAGCCTTTTGCTATTACACTTGACCTGATTATGCCTGAGATGGACGGCTGGGAAGTGCTTCAAAAACTGAAAAAGAATCCCAGAACCGCAGATATTCCTGTGGTTGTGGTATCTGTATCCGAGGATCGCCAAACCGGATTTGCCCTGGGTGCGGTTGGGCATGTGACTAAGCCGGTTACGAGCGATGGATTAATATCAGAGATTAATAATGTCTGTAAACGGCCCTTTTTTATTATGGTAGCCGACGACAGCGAGCTTGATCGCAATGGCATGATAGGGATTATTAAACAGGCAAACATGCGGGCGGTTGCGGCTTTAGACGGCAGCGAGTGTCTTGAGCTACTAAAAGATTCTATCCCGGATGTTCTGGTACTGGATTTGATGATGCCGGAGCTGGATGGTTTTGAGGTGCTGGAAAGGCTTCGAAGAGATCCCCGGACCATGGCTCTGCCCGTCATAGTGGTAACGGCTAAAGACCTGACAGAAGCAGAAAAGACCCAGTTGAACCGGCAGGTGGTTTCTGTTCTTGAAAAAAGCAATTTGAGTTCGCAACGTCTATTGCAGGAGATAAAAAAGCACCTTCGTAAAATTGAAAAGCATAGTGTGCCTAAAGAAGTACTGAAAAAACCCAAAGGGAACAGGATTTTGGTGGTTGAAGACAATGAATCAGCGGTTATTCAAATTCAGAAAATCCTTGAAAGACAGGGTTATAGAGTGGATGTGGCACAGGGGGGAAAGCAAGCCGTAGATTTTGTCCAGCATACGATCCCGGACGGCATTATTCTTGATTTGATGATGCCGGAAGTGGACGGCTTTGAGGTACTGGAAAAAATCCGGGGTTCTAAAGCAACTGCAACTATCCCGGTCCTGATCCTTACTGCCAAAGACCTGACCCCAAAAGATTTTAAACGGCTTAGCGCCAATAACATTCAACAGCTTATTCAAAAAGGTGATGTGGAGAGCAAAGACCTGTTGCTGAAGGTTAAAATGATGCTTGGGGGAAAACCTGAAACGAAAGACGAAATTTCAGGTGATGCCGAAAAGACGCTAAAGCCCGATATGAAACAAAAAGAAGTTTCCAGACGAAGGGTCTGGAAATCTCTTCAGGGGCTGCCAAGGGTACTGGTCATCGAGGACAATCCAGACAATATGATTTCAATTAAAGCGATCCTGAAAGACAGGTACAAAATCATGGAGGCGACTGACGGCGAGCAAGGTCTGCAAATTACGCTGAAGGAACTACCGGACTTGGTACTGCTGGACATATCCCTTCCCGGCATGGACGGGTACGCAGTGGTCAAACAAATAAAATCAGATGAAAAAGCCGCACCGATACCTGTCATAGCACTTACGGCCCATGCAATGAAAGGTGACCGCGAACGAATCATTGCGGCCGGGTGCGATGATTATATTTCTAAGCCGATTAATCCAGCAGAAATACTTAACAAGTTAGAGGATTTTTTTAAAAAATAAACTATATTTCAATAGTAATTACGCTCTATCAGGGAAGGTAATAAAATGAGTACCATTCTGGTAATTGACGACAAACAGGATAACCTTTTAAGTATATCGTCATTGCTTAAAAATCTTATTCCCGGCTGCAGGGTGCTGACAGCCGGATCCGGCCCAGAGGGCATTGAAAAAGCAAATACCGAACCCGTTGATACTATACTGCTTGATATTCATATGCCCGGTATGGATGGGTTTGAAGCCTGTAAAATACTTAAATCCGATGAAGCAACAAAACACATACCCATTATTATGCTGACTGCCGTCATGAAGGATTCAGCGAGTTTTGTTAAGGGACTTGAACAGGGAGCCGACGCTTTTTTTACCAAGCCTATTGATAAGTCAGAACTTACGGCCCAGGTCAGGGCAATGCTGCGCATCAAAAAAGCGGAAGATCAGTTGCTCCGGGAAAAAGATTTGCTGGCTGAAAAGATACAAATAAGAACCACAGAATTGAAAGAGTCAGAGACAAAACACAAGGACCTCTACGACAATGCTCCGGACATGTTTTGCTCTGTTGATGCCAAGACGGAAAAAATTATCCAGTGCAACCAGACTTTGGCACATCAAACAGGCTACACAAAAGAAGAAATCATCGGACGGCCAATTTTTGAGAGATACCACTCTGATTGTCTGGAAGAAGCAAAAAAAACGTTTCAGTTATTTTTGTCTTCAGGTGAAGCAGACAATGTGGAGCTTCAACTGAGAAAGAAAGATGGTGGTAAAATTGATGTTTGTTTAAATTCCTCGTCTGTCAGAGATAAACAGGGCAACATTCTTTATAGCAGATCGATCTGGCATGACGTCTCCGACCGCAAGGCTGCGGAAGAAAACCTGAAACAATCCCAAAAAATGGAATCAGTTGGTACCCTTGCAGGGGGTGTCGCCCATGAGTTTAATAATATTTTAGGCGGCATTTTGGGTTATACGGAAATTGCAATAGATGATGCTCCTGAAGGCAGTCCTGTGTGTGAAAGTCTGGATGAAATATTAAAGCTTAGCCTCCGTGCCAGAGAGGTTGTAAAGCAAATTCTCTCATTTAGCCGTAAAGGAAAAAAAGATCTGAAGCCTCTACATCCGCATCTCATTATTGAAGAGTCATTAAAGGTTTTACGATCCTCGATTCCAACAACTATTGAAATCAGGCAAAACATTAATGAACAATCGGGAACGA
>CAYLYF010000128.1:0-10312 GCA_964387595.1 uncultured Thermodesulfobacteriota bacterium
CACATGATGGCAGCGCGTTTTATTCTTTCAGGATATCTGAGTACGAGCTGGGTGGCGTTATAGCCGCCCATTGAAAATCCCATCACTAGCTTTTTCGCCTTTGGGTCCGCCTTGATCGACTGTTCGATCTCAGGCACAATGACTTCCATAAAAGCTTCCAAAAGTCCGCTTCGCGGCGACCGATTTTGCGGCGCCATGAACCAGACAGGTCCAAATGAGACAGAAATGACGGTAGGATAAGGCCGCCCCATTTTTTTCCACTGATTATAAAAAGGAAAGTGAAGGGCTTTAATTTTTGCCCAGGAAGTCTGGTTAAAGTTTTTGGGATGCAAAAAAAGAAGTATTTCCAAGCTCTGCTGCGGCACCTGTCGGGTAATGCAGTAACGGCACGCGGGGCCCCAGAACTGAAGCGCTTTCTGGTAGGGAGCATATGACGGTTTGGAGAAATCCAGGGTCTCGCTGCAGCTGAAGCACTCTGTCTCCGTCGAAAGATACGGGGCTGTATACGCGGGTTTGTTTTTTTCTTGACCGGCAGGAGCGCCGGTTGCCATGAACAGGACAGAAAGCGTCAACATCAGCATAAAGCATTTGTGTGCAATCATGGGTTTCCTCCTTATCATGATCTGTAAATAAGCGTTCACTGCCTGGCTGCAACGTCCGCAGTGCTTGCATTATGGATGCAGAGCCACCTCCTGTTAAAAACAATACCTGCTTGACCAGAACCTGCTTTGCAGGTAAAAAAGTATAGATTTACAGCAATTGCATGTCAATCAAAACTTAAATCATGTGATGCCAAAAACAAAATGTCAGTAAACACCGAAGCATCTATCTATGGATAAATATTTTGGATCGGAGAAAGACGGTAACACTGACAATGAATTTGCGGTTATCACTTGATAAGATTCAAAAAACAATGGACAGCCGGGTTGATATTAGATCCACTTAATTCACTATCTGGTCCCGTTGTCCGGTCAAGCTCAACATTTGCGTTGCCGGGTGTGACAGTCAAGGTAGAAAGCTTTTCGCCCCCCCCCAGCCGCTGCCGGCAGGTCCGGTACTCTGCGTCCTTAAAGTTATCCCTTACCCCTGCCACTATTTCTTGACATTTTGTATTAATTTAGATATAATTGATTTTGGCTATGAATCCAAATTCAAGCCAGCACATACAATCTTTTAAATTTTACTAATGATTAAAGCATAACAATTAGAATAAATTATTTGGACACCCTTAAATTGGCCCTGAATCCAGATTCAACCCTAAGTTATACAAACTGCGGGTTGGTAGTAAAATAAAATATAGTGTAATAACTAAAATACAACACGATAGTTTAAAAACATGGAGGAAAATCATGGAAAATCTCTCTAATGGATATATGGGGAAAATCCTTAGAATCAATTTAAGCACAGGCGGCAGCACCATGGAACCGCTTCCGGAAGAAACCTCAAGGTTCTTTATCGGAGGAAGAGGCATTGCAGCAAAAATACTTTTTGATGAGCTCAAACCCGGGATTGACCCATTATCTCCGGAAAACAAGATGATCTTTACCACGGGCCCCCTTGCAAATACTTCTGCCCAGTCCTGCAGCCGCTGGATGGTCACCACAAAATCACCCCTGACCGGCGGATATTTCCGTTCAAGTGCAGGCGGCGGTTTCGGCGCAGAAATAAAATCTGCGGGCTTTGACGTTTTGATCCTTGAAGGAAAAGCTGAAAAACCGATTTACATAATGATAAATAACGATCAGGTGCAGATAAAAGATGCCACAAACCTTACCGGTCTGTTAAACGACGAAACAGCCGCAGCAATCAGAAAAGAACAGGGCGATGAAAAAATCAAGATCGCCAGTATCGGCCCTTCAGGTGAAAAACTTGTGCGGTTTTCCGCAATTATTGACGAACGCAGAACCGCCAGCCGGGGCGGTGTGGGCGCAGTTATGGGATCAAAAAATGTAAAGGCTATTGCGGTTAAAGGCACCCATAAGGTACAGGTGGCAGACAAAGAAAAACTCATGAAAATCACCCGGAAACAGGCTGACGCTGTTCAAAATGAACCCAGGCTGCAGAGCTTCAGGCACTTGGGCACCGCAGCGGCTGCCGGATTCTGTCATGAGATCGGCGTATATCCGGTCAAGAATTTCAAAAAAGGAGAATTTAAAGAGATTAACGGAAGATTGACCCCGGAAAAAGTTGAAGAAATTTTTGTGAAGGATGTTCATTGCCACCGGTGCATGATCCACTGCGGTAGCATTCTCCATCCCAAAGAAGGAGATTATGCCGGCGAACCGGTTGAAGGTCCGGAATATGAAACTTTTTATTCCTTCGGCGGAGAACTGTTAAACTCGGATCTGGGAATGATCATTGAAGCCAATAAGATCTGTGATGACTACGGTGTTGATACCATGACTGCAGGCTGCTGTATCGGCTTTGCCATGGAATGTTACGAAAACAATATCATTACAAAAGAAGATCTTGACGGCATAGACCTTAAGTGGGGAGATACCAAAGCAATTATCGCCCTGCTGAAAAAGATCGTTAACAGAGAAGGCTTTGGAAACATCCTGGCAGAAGGAACCAGAATCGCAGCACAAAAGATCGGCAAAGGATCTGAAAAATATGCGATCCAGGTCAAAGGACTTGAGCTGCCCGGATATGAACCTCGCGGTCTGAAAGGCGCAGGGCTGAACCTGGCCACCGCTGCTCTTGGCGCATGTCACTGCGTGGGTCAGTGCCCTCAGGAACTCTCAGGCGAAGCAGGTGTTGATCGGTTTTCCATAGAAAAAAAAGGTGAACTGTGTAAACTCAACCAGGATAAAACTGCAGCTTTCGAAACCGGTATTGTCTGCATCTTTCCCATGCAGTTTCGCATTATTGATATGACGGCCCTGAGAGAGATGATAAATGCCGCAACCGGTTTTGATCACCTAAAAGAAGAAGCGGACATGTACAAACTGGGTGAACGAATCTGGAACATTGAGCGGGCATTTAATATCAGGGAGGGATTTGACCGCAGGGACGACACCTTTCCCGAACGCTTCCTGAAAGAGCCCATGGAAGACGGCCCGGTCAAGGGACAGGTATTTGAACTGGAACCGATGCTTGATGACTATTATAAGGCCCGAGGCTGGGATAATGCCGGCATACCCACACGCAAAACACTCGACAGTCTGGATCTTTCGTCTGTTGCGGATGAACTTGAAAAACTAAATAAGCTTGCTTAAAAAATAAACCTTTAGGAGGAGACCCTGACTTTGGAAAATAACAATTTTTTAAACAATTACCTGAAACCCTCTGAAAACGGTCTGGACCAAACTTTTACCATGCCCTTACCGGGCATCCCCGGCCTTGAGGAATGCGGAGAATATATTGTCCAGGGCAAACTTGACAATACCTGCTCTACAAACATTATCACAAAACATTTCAGCAAGTCAGAGGGAATCCGGCTGATCGAGGTCTACAAGAACACCGAAGACAAAGAAAAAGGAATATTCATCAGACTGGTCGGAACGCTCTCCATCCTGAGAAAGGGATATCCCTTTCTGTTCCTGGATGCAGCCATATCAAACGTCAGCCCGCGAACCGCCCAAAAAGAAGAAATATCCACCCGGGTAGCCCTTCACATGCCCCAGACAGACGGAAAAAAGAGAAGTATCTTCTTTGATTCGTTAAGTAAAGAAGCGGAAAAAGAAAACATATCTTATACCAACAGAACGATACCGGTCCTGCCGGATTTCTGGGGCCCGATCTGGAGCGCCGGGAAACAGGGAATTTGTCCTGACATGATTAAGCAGCTCAGGGATATAGCCTGGACATCATATGAAAATTTCTGCACACAGACTGATCCGGCTGAAAATTTTGATTATATGCCGGTACAAAATCAGATGGCATTTAAAAACTCTGCAGCAGAGCACCATTTATTTAAAAAAATGGGTCTGTCCGTAACCGCTGAAGTACAGGCCGCATTTTTTAGTGTTATGGTTGCAGGGGTATAATTTTTTTTGGCTTCCAGCGTAATTATTCAGGTGAAAAAAATACGTCACCACAGAGTACGAAGTTGTGAAAGTACTTAAAATATGTAAAGTGCCTAAAGTACTTGAAGTATGATAATCCGGGCTTAAAGATTTATGTGCAACTGACAGACAGTTCCATGCACTATTCTCTCTGCTCTCTGCCCTATGCTATATACATATTTTATTAACAAATCTTAATTTTAGAAATAATGGAGGATTGAAAATTATGGCAAATGAAAAAGAAACAAGATCAGTAGTTATCACCGGAAGTTCAAAGGGCATCGGTCTGGGACTGGCAAAGGTGTTTCTGGCAGAAGGATGCTCTGTTGCAATATCAAGCTTTGAAGAAGAGGGCCTGGCTGCAACACATAAAGAACTTGTAGAAAAATATGGAAATGAAAAAGTTATAAAGTGCAAATGCGATGTTACTAAAATAGAAGAGATGGAAGACTTGTGGAAAACAGCAAAGGATGCCTTTGGCAAAGTCGACATCTGGATCAATAATGCCGGCGTGGTTAATGAATTTCTAGACCTCTGGGAGGTCGATCCCAAAGAAATCTCTACTATCATCAACACCAATGTTGTCGGGCTTCTCTACGGAGTACGCACAGCCATGAAAGGTATGCTGGAACAGAAAGACGGCGCAATCTATAATTTCTACGGTTTCGGATCAAATAACGAAAGGAAACCTGCCGGCCTCACCACTTACGGCGCGACCAAGCGGGCTGTACGGTACATTACAGAATGCCTGATAGAGGAAACCAAAGAACTCCCCATTACCGTGGGCGCGCTTATGCCCGGAACCGTTATCACCGACTTCATTCTTAAAGTCATACGCTCTTCACCCAAAGAGGGTCACGACGCGATGATCAAGGGCTTTAATGTGGGTGCCGACACCGTTGAAACGGTTACCGACTTTCTGGCCAAAGAAGTGTTGAAAAACACGGAACACGGTGCTGAAATCAACTGGCTTACAGAAGAAAAATTCATGGCAAGGCTAAAAGACCCCTACTACCAGAGCCGGGACCTGTTTAAAGAGCTCAATATTAAGCTATAGTTTATGTAAACCTTCAAATCCGATCAAAAAGGGTGCTTAATTTTTACAGCACCCTTTTTATTATTAAGCCGGGGTAATGTGTCATAAGCAAATACAAGTAAAAATGCTTATATCAAATAAATTTTTACCAACAAAGAGGAGTGGAAAATGAATAGAAATAACAAATTCTTCTCAGGTCAGAGAGGTGCGGCTATTTTTATTGCTATCTTGCTGCTTGGCAGCTGTCTCCCTTGGTCGGCAATCAATCAAGCGGTTCGGAAAGGTCCCTGGGTCTTATATTATGGCGAACCGACTGAAATGCATATTCTCTGGCAGCTTGAGGACAATTCCACCATTGAAGGAAGGAATGTAGCGATTAAACCTCTTGATTCCTGTACGATCAATTGGGGAAACAATCCAGACAATCTGACTTCTCAAAAGAAAATAACTGCCGACCAAGAGGATTCCTACTTTTACAATGCCACACTAAGCAGTTTAAATCCAGGGGCAAAATATTATTACAAAATATCCATGGGCAACATTGAGCGCACAGGTTCTTTTGTTGCAGCACCGGCAAAAGATGCTGAAAATGTTAATTTTTTCGTTTACGGCGACTATTACTGGGACGGTAAATCAGGCAACCCTACTCATAACCCACTTGCCGGCGATATGATAGCCATGTATGAGGAGGACCCCTCATGGCAGACCATGGCCCTGGAAATCGGCGATATTGTGCTTTCGGGAACAACCTTTAACTGGGACCATGGAATTCTCAATCAGGTCTATGATCCAAATGTGCGCCAGCTTGTTTCAGAAATTGCCTATCAGCCTATCGTTGGAAATCATGAAACGTATAGCTTCGGAGCCAGTGAAGAGGATATATCCTCCGGTTTTATTGGAATTAAACAGTTTATAAAATATTTCCCCTTTCCATATGTCGATCCGGCAGCGCAATACTGGTCTTTTGATTACGGCCCTGCCCATATTGTCATGTTAGACAACTACGACGGTGGGCTAAACGGCATTGCCGGAGTTATGTCCGATCAACAGGCCCAGTGGCTCGAGGTTGATCTGTCTTCAACGGATAAACCCTGGACGTTCCTGGTAATCCATGAACCCGCCTACGGGGCAGGGGGTAACTATAAAGAAAACCTTGATGTTCGCGCCGTCATACAGCCGCTTTGCGAGAAATACGGCGTAGCGATGGTATTTTACGGTCATTCACATTATTATGCACGCGCTTCGGTCAACGGCGTTCACCATGTAACAACTGCGGGTGCCGGTGGACTTTCCGGACTTTATGATCCAATCGATCCACTACCTGATTATGTTGAGAAGTTTGCCAAGGAGTTTCATTTTACAACAATTTCAATTGATGGGGATCAGCTCACCCTGGAAGCGATAACTATTTTTGGTGAGATTATTGAGACCTTTACGATGAGCCAGCCTTAAATGCCTAAAGATGAAGAAATGCTTACAACAACCGTTTTTATTTTATGACCCTATAAAAAAGCCGCTGCATTCATAACTACAGTGACTTTGTATATGGATTTATTATTTTGAATTCTATAGTTTAATAAGCACCAAAACAAAGCATCCGGATCAAAAACTACAATGAAACAATTAAATTTAAAAAAAACGCTTAATGACATAGGGAGAGAAAATGGCAAAGATAAATGAACCCGGATTAACCTTTAAAGAACAGCATGAACAGGCCATATATTTTCTAAATAAGTTGGGCACCCCAGTTAGAGATCTAAACAAAAAAGAGCTGGAAACAGAGCTCAAAGACTTTTTAAAACAGCCCCAGTGCCTGTCTCTGGCAACAGTCACCCCGGAAGGCTCACCGCGTCAGACCTTACTGGACTACGTAAGTGACGGGCTGGATATTATTATTGCCAGTGCCGGCGGTGAAAAGTTTGTTAACCTGGCAGACTCTAATAAAGTATCCGTATCCATTGGCTTTACAGCTGGCACTATAGAATCCGAATACGGCCTTACCATTGACGGAGCTGCCTCAGTGTATAAAGCTCCGCATCCCAAATTTATAACGGGCATGATAAAGATGAAAAGTTTTCTGGAAGACTGGTACGAAGCGGTAAAGCCGCTGGAAAACATTGTTAAGCGGGCAGTCACCGCCCGGGTGATTGTTGTTAAACCGGAACGAATGACTTACATGAATATGCCCAAAGGCGTGCCCTGGCTGCGCTGGGAGAAATAGGAAATTCCAGAAACAGTTTTCTACAAAAGGCAAAGCCTGTTTTGAACAGTTAAAAACATAATTGCACCCATTAAAAGCCACAAGCAAAAGCCGCTGCTATAACAAACGCAGCGGCTTTTTTTATAGATTAAATCATCGGTATCCTGTAAATTATCAAAGTTATGCGATCAGAAAAAACTCCGGCCCAGATCCTTTCAAACATCTGGAAACTGAACCTGATCCAAGCTTTCCGCTGGTTCATGCTCATCATGCCGGTTATTGTCCTTTTTTACAAAGAAAACGGCCTTTCGATGCAGGACATCATGGTACTGCAGGCCCTTTATTCTCTTACGATTGTTATTTTTGAAGTTCCTTCCGGATATTTTTCTGACACCATCGGCAGACGAAATTCTCTTGTTGCCGGTTCAGTTCTCTGCACAATCGGATTTATTGTCTATTCGCTGTCACATTCTTTTTTTGGATTTCTGTGCGCCGAAATGATTCTCGGCTTCGGCTACACGTTTATTTCAGGAACAGATTCAGCGCTCCTTTATGATACCCTGCTTGAAGCAGAAAAAGAACAGGACTTCACTAAAAGGCAGGGCCGTTTAGGTACAACTGCAAATTTTTCAGAAACCATTGCGGCAATTCTGGGCGGAATTATTGCTGTATACAGCCTGCGTCTTAATTTTTATATCGAAACCGGAATAATAGCACTTTCCATTCCGACAGCTTTGAGCATTATAGAACCCAAGACCCAGCAAAGCCTAAAACCCCGTATGACCTATAAGGCTTTTTATAATATCATCTGCGAGACCTTTGCCGCCCCCCCTCTTTTTTGGCTCATTACCTGTAATGCCGTAATACTTGCAGCCACCCTGAACATTGTCTGGTTTGTACAACCCTATCTAAAGATGAGCGGCATTCCGCTTGTGATGTTCGGGCTTGTCTGGACAGTTCTTAATCTGTCAGTGGGCACAGCCTCTCTTTCAGCACATAAGATTAGAAATATTCTTGGAAATAAAATTTCATTCGGCATCCCGATCATCCTGGTAATTGCCGGATATTTTTCTTTATCTTTTTTGTATTTCAAATGGGCTTTTATTTTATTTATTTTTTTCTACTTTGCAAGAGGATTTACCCTGCCTGTTTTTACAAACCGCATCAACGTTCAGATACCCTCCGAAAGACGCGCGACGGTTCTATCCATCAGGGTCTTACTGACCCGCCTGATCTTCTCAGTCATCGGCCCCATTGCCGGACATATCAGTGACAGGTCTTCGATTAGAGACGGTCTTTTATTTTCAGGACTTACCTTCCTTATTTTAGGCACAGTAAGCCTTGCCAATCTTTTAAAACATCAAAACAGCTTAAAATAAGTCCGCCGATATAATCGGCACAAAAACAGGCTGAACATAGAATGTAAAAATTAAATATTTCTAACTTTTATTGAAAATCACAATGACAAAAAAACAAAATAAAAAAGAATCCCGCGATAAATGCAATGAATGTTCTGCAGACTGCTGCCATGATCTATCTTTTATGATTAGCCGGTCCAGAACAAAAAATGAAAAAGAGGTGCTCAGATGGCATCTTCATTTTACACGGTTAAAGTCTTTATAAGAAACAGAAGATGGTATGCACTTATTAAGGGAAGATGCATTTACCTTGACAAAAAAAACAAATGTACTATATACGAAAAAAGATCAGACATATGCAGAAACCACATGCCCCCTGAATACTAACGTTATGGCAAATGGTATGATAAAATGATCTCAACCCCAGTTGAACTCGACAAATATTTAAACAAAAGCAAAAAAACAAAAAAGAAATCCTGAAAGGTCAATTTTCACATAACAGCAACAAAATATTTATTAATCGTTATTCGACGGTAGTAACTATTGAGACTGTCGGAAGATCCGGAGGTTTTAACCCACGGGAGAGACAATGGCAAAATTAATTCAAGCATTTTTTCTGATCGTTGTTACAATCAGTATAGCCGGGTGCAGACCGCCTGCTTTTTCAACCGGTAAAACGTCATCATCCTGCACTAAACAAATCGCCCATCAAACTCAAAAGCGGCTATTTGTGGGTAAAATATCAAAAAAACACCCGAATCCTATGAGAGTACTGATGATACGAACAAAAGACATGGGAGAAGCACTTCACATCATGAAAGAGAATTCCGAAAAATACAGCACAAAATATTTCCGGTCTCTCCCCGCAGGCACAAGCATATATATATCAAAAAATAACGAGCTGTTTATTAACAAAGACGGCAGTGCAGCACCTGATGAAACAGTAAACGATACAACAATCAATAACTGCAAAAAAGAACCGCGCCCCGGAGACAAATCATCCGGGAACAGAAATATTAATCTTTCTGAGATCAAAGAAGAGGATTTGACAGAATAAAATATAAGTCTTAACTTCTAAATACCGGGCAATAACTTTTTTCTTAAAATACAACGGCCCGCAGTTACAACATTTTTCAGGATAAAGCTTCAGACCATCCTAAACATTATAACGCATACGCGTACCATGCATGCTGGATAGCTGAATCTCCATCGAACTGAGTTCTTTGGGAAAATACGCGCCTGACATTCGTACACCGTGAATGCTGGCGCCCTCCAGATTACAGCTTGTCAGGTTAAGCCCCCTGAGATCTGTCTGCCTGAAATAACTATTTGAAAAATCAATCCCATCCACATCCATGCCTCGCAGAACAAGACCCCGAAAATCTTTACCGGACAGATCACATTCATGTCCGCGTGCCCGCAGATCATTAAATTACTTTACCTTGGATTCACGCAGCAGCACTTACTTTTAGGTTAGGACTTTCGGTCAACCTGGGGAATGTTTCAATTTTGACCTCAACACCAGACACAATATCAAGTCAAAAAGACTTGATATTACTTAATGAGTGAATAATCTTCGGAAGGATTGGTCACTCTCAACAGCGGCAACAGAGTGGGGACAATATCCAAATGACGGGTCATCTGATCGCTGCTACTGGGTAGTGTAACTTCTTTTCTGTAAATTCAACTCTTCGCCCAGTTCCGCATGAAC
>CAYLYF010000129.1:0-10303 GCA_964387595.1 uncultured Thermodesulfobacteriota bacterium
AGATATTGTTCGTTGGGCGATTGTGAGGTGTCTCCGCGAAGCGGTTCAGTTCCTTTGATAACAATAAAAACTCTGACCTTTTCAGACACTGCATTTCAGCTACTTAGTCTTCTTTCAACGTTTATTCATACGTGACAGCTGTCAGTCCCCCTGAAAATCTTATTTACAAACCTTAATAGTCATCAAGAAAACCTGATTTTGTCCGATTTTATAAGTTAGCATATAACCAGTAGTTGTAACTTCAATAAATTACTCATACGATATATTGTGTTTTAATATCTATCATGATAATATTGAGCAGATATTTGCAAAAATAGACACGGGGGAAAATATGAAAAGTGTCTGGGCGCCCTGGAGAATAAGTTACATCCTTTCTAAAAAACAAAAAGGATGTATATTCTGTATCAAAAAGACAAGCGGATATAAAAAAAGGAACTATATCCTTGCGGAGAGTAAACACTCTTTTGTCATCCTAAACAAATATCCCTATACGGCCGGTCACCTGATGGTCGTGCCCAAAAAACATATCCCTGATCTTGAATCTTTAAAAGATGAGGAACTGACAGATTTTTTTACGCTGGTACGCTCAGCATCAATAGCACTTAAAAAAGCAATTAAACCGGAAGGCCTGAATATTGGCGCTAACTTGGGCAAGGCAGCCGGCGCAGGCATTGAAGCGCATTTGCATTTTCATATTGTTGCCCGCTGGGACGGAGACCATAACTTTATGCCGGTAATCGGAGATACCATGGTCATACCGGAACAGATTAAAAAAACATACGAAAAGCTGCTGCCCTATTTTGAATAAACACCGCAGAACAAAAAAGAAATGACAAAAAATATTCGCTTAACATCAGCACCCTATTTAAAAACAAGATATGCATCAATAGCTGTTTTAATATTACTGATGACTGCTGTTCTCACGACTCCGGAAATTGTCCAGTCTGCCAAAAAGACCCTGAACAGAGTTTCCCGTGTTTCACATACCCGCACGAATAAAAGCGAAAAAATAATTATCTCTCTAAAAAGAGAAGTCTCTTATCGCGCAAGGTTTCTAAGCCATAATCCAAAGCAGAACCTTCCATACAGGCTTTTTTTCGACCTTATAAATACTACTCTTGACCCAAAACTAAAAAATACGGCTGTACCTGCCGATTCAAATATAAACCGTATAAGAACAGCGCAGAGAAACAGTACAACGGCAAGAATAGTCCTGGACATTAAAAACAAGATATACAGAGAAGATTATAAAATAACCCAGTCAAACAACCCGCCTGCAATAACAATAGAGTTTTTTAATAAAAAGTTTGAAAGCACTGCCAAAAAAGATGCTGTTAAGACAGCAGGAGCTAAAACATCAGCAAAAAAGCATCAACCGGAAGAAACAATACCATTGCCTGATAAGTACACTAAAAAAACATCTGATAAAGACCCTAATATCTGTATTGTTGTAATTGATCCGGGACATGGCGGCAAGGACCCCGGAGCAATAGGATACCAGGGTATAAAAGAAAAAGACGTGTGCCTGCCGCTGGGAATAGCGCTGGAAAAACTGATCAATGCAAAAAAAGGATATAAAGCAATTCTCACCCGAAAATCAGATAATTTCCTATCCCTGGACAGCAGAGGCGCTATAGCAAATAAATATAATGCAGATATCTTTATTTCACTTCATGCCAACTCACATGAAGACACCCGACTCACCGGCATAGAAACATATTATCTCAGCTTTGCATCAGATGAAGATGCACGTAAAGTAGCCGCAAGAGAAAATTTTACCACTGCTACTGAGATCAGTGACCTTGAAATGATATTTTTTGACCTGCTACAAAATAATAAGATCAATCAGTCCAGCATTCTCGCGGGGTATATTCATAATGCCATGGTTGAAAATATTTCCAATAAATATAATAAAAAAATAAGGAACCTGGGTATAAAACATGCGCCAATGCGTGTCCTGATCAATACTGAGATGCCGTGCATTCTTATTGAGGCAGCATTTATCAGTAATCCCAAAGAAGCAAAACAGCTTAAAAGCAAATCCTATCAAAGCACCCTTGCTGCTTCCATATTTAACGGCATAAAAAATTTTAAAAGCGCCCAAAAAACAGCATTCAACACAACATCCCCTTAGAAACAAAGGCTGTTTATATGAATTTTCCAACTATCATCAACATCAAAAACCTTAAAATAAAACCGGTTAAAAAACGCGGGCAAAATTTTCTGATTGATAAAAATATCGCGGAAAAAACGGTGTCTCAGGGCTTGATCTGTTCAGATGACACGGTTATTGAAATAGGCCCCGGCCCGGGATCATTGACATATTACCTGGTGAATACAGGCGCTCAAATTTTTTCATTTGAGATAGACGATAATCTTTACAAACTATTAAACAATTCTCTGATCAATGATTTAAATTCACAGATCATAAACAAAGACATTCTTACTATTGATTTTAAGGATTACACCAGCCGAAGCGGGAACAACATCTTAATGGGAAGCATCCCCTATTCAATCACCACCCCCATTTTATTAAAATTTCTAGAGCAGTGTGGCCTGTTTAAAAAAGCGGTGTTCATCTTACAAAAGGAAGTCGCCGTGAGGCTTTGTGCTGAACCGGGAAATAAAGATTATGGTATATTTTCAGTCTACTGCAGAACATATCTAAACGCATCCATCATTCAGACCATCCCCGCGCAGTGTTTTTATCCAAAACCAAAAATTGATTCCGCCATCATTGAACTGATACCGGTAAAAGACAGGATCTGGAACAGTGACGATGAAAAACTGTTTAGAAACGTTGTAAGAACCTCTTTTTCTAAACGAAGAAAGACCCTGGGCAACTGTCTTAAAGATTTCCTGTATAAAAAACAGATCGACCATGGCATGTTTAAGATCAGAGCCGAAGAAACAGGAATTGACCTGTCAAGAAGAGCAGAAACGCTTTCAGTAGATGAATTTTACAGGCTGACAAATATCACAAAAAACATGTTAAACATTTAATCTGTTTAAATAAGATGAAATTTATTTGTGATGCTATGCTCTGAAAACTGGCAAAGAAGCTCAGGATGCTGGGCTTCGATACGGCATATCACCATACAACGGCTGAAACCTCTATTAAAGAAACCGCCCTCCCTGGTAACCGCATTATCTTAACCCGCAAAACAAATTTCAGCAGTACAGATAATAAACTTACTTTTATGTTCATTAAGGACAATGCCCCTGAAGAGCAGCTCAGGCAGGTAATTGCTCACTATAAAATAAAAAAAAACAGCTAAGCCCCTTTAGCAGATGTATCTGCTGCAACACAATACTGAAACCTTTAAATAAAAAATTGGCGGAAGGCAGGGTTGCAGATTATGTCTTTAACACTTCAGAACATTTTTCAGAATGCACTGCCTGTAAAAAAACATACTGGCAGGGGACGCACTATGCAAATATGAGGAGTTCAATTTATACTATAATTGACGATGAGAAATAGATGCTAGTTTACGGCACAGTCGGTCGGATCACCCTGAAGTTTTGATACAGTGTGAGGAATTGATTTGAGGACGATCTCAAGATTTTCTTTAGCCCCTTTTGGACTGCCCGGAAGATTTATGATAAGCGTATTACCCCGGACCCCTGCAACCGCTCTTGAAATAAGCGCATGAGGCGTCTTTTTGAAACTTTCCATACGCATAGCCTCGGCAAAACCGGGGATTTCCCGATCAAGTACAGCCAGCGTTGCATCCGGGGTCAAATCCCTCGGCGAAACACCGGTACCGCCGGTTGTAACAATAATATCCAGGTTGATCTTATCGGAATATTCAATAAGCTTCTGTTCGATCACATCCTTCTCATCAGGAATGATCTCATAGTTTGCAACCGCTGCACCGATGCTTAAAAGCAGCTCACTAACGATGGGGCCGCTCTCATCTTTACGTTCATTTTTAGAACCTTTATCACTGATGGTAAGAACACCTGCCTTCATTTTTTTAAGGTCTCCTTCTACTTCCCCTTATTAACCAGCATCTTACCCGCTGTCCTTGACAAAACAGTGGGAACATTCTTACTTTTTGCAATATTCCTTAGATCTTTATCCCTCATATGACTTAAGAATTTTATGGCAGACGGATGCGGTGTTTTTGGATTATTCACCAAAGCCACTTTTACCATATAACTTTTGGTAAATTCTTTTTTGTTTGCGATTAGAAGAGGAACTTCCTTTGTCAGATTCTTATTGCCTGCAAAAGATACGGCCTCATCATCCGTCAGTTTCGGACTGTTGATAACGGCCTGGATGATCAGCCGGTTGGGTTCCTTTATGAGAAGGTTTCGGGCTTCTTTACTCCCCAGGGATGCCAGCTTGACCTTCTCGCTGATAGACATGTTCTGGACTTGGGTATAGAGTGATTCAAACTTTTCTTCTTTGTCCTCTATCACATCTTCCTGCCCACCTGGTCTTTTATCGTCAACCATGAGCTAAAACCATTTAAGACAATACATCATTTAAAAGCATCAGGGCATAAGACTTGAACCCGTCCTATTCCCTGACCTGCAAGCTAAACTATTCTTCCTTGCTTTTTGAGGCAGCGATTACTTTTTCACTGATCTCTCTTGGAATTTCTTCATAATGATCAAATTCCATTTCAAACATTCCCCGGCCGCTGGTCATGGAAGTAAGCTCTGCAGAATACATAAGCATCTCAGCTAAAGGAACATGGGCTTTTACCATCTGCCCGCCGACGGCCTGCTCCATGCCAAGAACTCTTCCGCGCCGGCTGTTCAGATCCCCCATCACGTCACCGGTGGCATCATCCGGAACCGTTACTTCAACCGACATTATGGGCTCAAGCAGAATCGGTTTACACTCCGGAAATCCAAGTTTAAATCCCTTTGAACCGGCTATCTGGAAAGCCATATCAGATGAGTCTACATCATGATATCCGCCGTCATATAAAGTTACTCTTATATCAACAATTGGATAACCGGCTAAAATACCATCTTTCATCTGGTTACCAATACCCTTTTCAACTGCAGGGATATAGTTCTTTGGGATTGCTCCGCCAACAATTTTGTTTACAAATTCAAATCCACCGCCAGGCAGCGGCTCGATCTCTATCCAGGTATCAGCGAACTGACCGCGTCCACCGGACTGCTTCTTATGTTTTCCCTGTATCTTGGTCCTGCCTTTGATCGTCTCACGATATGAGATTTTGGGTGTCTTCATCTCAATATCAACCCCAAATTTTCGTTTCAGCTTTGCAACAGCAACATCAAGATGGACCTGGCCCACACCGCTAAGCAGAAACTCCTTGGTCTCATCGTTTCGACCGAAAGTCAGAGTGGGATCTTCTTCCATCAGACGTGAAAAAGCACCCGCCATTTTATCTTCATCCGACCGGTTCTTTGCAAATACCGCAAAGGATGCCACCGGTTTCTGGTGATCGATCTCTTTATAGCACACTGTCGTTTTATCCCCGGCAAAAGTATCACCGGTCGTGGTTTCTTTTAGTTTTGCGACAGCCACAATATCGCCGGCAACAGCTGCATCCACTGAATTCTGGGCTTTGCCCTCTATGCGTAAAATCTGACCGATCTTTTCCTTGGTCTGTTTGTTTACATTATATAAAGTTGAATCAGGTGAAATGCTACCGGCAAAAAGACGAAATAGCGTAAGTTTTCCGGCATATGGATCCGCAATTGTTTTAAATACATATGCAAATAAAGGCTCATTTTCACCTGTTTTTATCTTTACGATTTCATTTGATTTAGAATCAAGAGCCGCTACCTCGGTTCTGCCGACAGGTGAAGGAAAACAGTTTATTACAAAATCAAGGATCTGCTGGGTACCGTTATTTTTTGTACCCGCACTGCACATCACACAGTGAAGGTTATCCTCTGCAACGGCATCTTTTATAGCACCAGAGATCTCATCATTGGTGAGTTCCTGACCGTCAAGATACTTATCAAGCAGTTCTTCACTGGACTCGGCAATATCCTCAATAAATTTTTCCCGGAGCTCACTTGCCTTATCCTGCATATCAGCCAGAATATCACAGGTCGTTGAATCACCGGAGTCATTGGCTGCAAATTCTTCTGCCTTCATTTTAACAAGATCAACAACACCTTTAAAACCGGCCTCAGCACCGATCGGCAGCTGAAGCTGTGTGGGATTTATCCCGAGCTTTTCCTTTATATTATCAAGGGCGCGGTAAAAATCCGTATTTTCCCGGTCAAGCCTGCTGATCACTATCAGTGTTGGAATCTTTTTTTCACGCAGTCTATGCCAGAGTTTTTCAGTCACAACCTGAACACCGGCTGAAGCATCAACAACAAGGATAGCGGCATCAACGACCTGTAGGCTGTTAAAGGTATCAGCAACAAAATTTGCGTCACCGGGTGTATCAATTATATTTATAAAATGCTTTTTCCATGACAGATTATGAAGAGCACTCATGATCGTTATTTTGCGGTCCTTTTCCTCCTGCTCAAAATCTAGTACAGATTCTCCGTTGTCCACTTTACATAAACGGTCAGTAGATTTACCGCAATAAAGCATTGCTTCTGCAAGAGAGGTTTTCCCAGATTTACCGTGTCCGATGATTGCAATATTTCTAATCTGGCTGGATTCATTTTTTTTCATTGTTGTTTCCTTCCTAAATCATATTTTTTAAGACTGTACAGGACTTGGAACCCGATTAATTAATGTATCTGAAAGTAATTTTTTATAATAAAATATTATACTATAATATGTCAACCTAATTGTATAACACCTTAAAACAACCGTTTTTTTACAGGGGGAACACTGTGTTTTTCTAACATTTTGATTTTCCATGATTTATTTCATTGACAAAATATTTTTAATTGCTAATTTGCGCAAACCTGACTAAAATAGACAATTATCTAAACAGTCCTTCTGATTTCAAAATACAAACCGGAATCAACGGCTAATAATAAAAACCATTCCTATTACAAACACTTAAAATGCCCAAACAAAAAACCATCTATACCTGTTCACTCTGCGGGTACCAATCACCCAAGTGGCTGGGTAAATGCCCGGACTGCGATCAGTGGAACAGTTTTTATGAAGAACTTAAAACAAAGCCCTCCAGATATTCATCCCTTAACACGGAAACTTCAAACAACAGTCCAACCCCCTTAAATGAAATAATCTTAAATGCAGAAAACAGGGTCTTAACAGACATTAAGGAACTTGACCGGGTGTTGGGTGAAGGACTGGTACAGGGAGCGGTTGTGCTTATCGGCGGTGACCCCGGAATCGGAAAATCAACCCTTGCACTCCAGGCCATTACAAAACTGGCTTTAAAAAAGAAGGCTGTGCTTTATGTCTCCGGCGAAGAATCTTTAAAACAACTGCGAATGCGGGCTGAAAGACTGGGACGCCTTCCGGAAAACCTTTTCATTCTGGCTGAGACCTCTTTTGAAAATATCACTCGGGAAATAAACAACATTAAACCGGAAATAATTATTATCGACTCTGTCCAGACCATATACACATCAGAGCTTGAATCCGCCCCGGGAAGCGTAAGCCAGATAAGAGAGACCTGCGCCAGACTGATTAATCTTTCAAAAAAGACAGATACCTCAGCTTTTTTAATAGGCCATGTAACAAAAGAAGGCGCAATCGCCGGCCCGAGAGTACTGGAACACATGGTGGACACCGTTCTCTATTTTGAAGGAGACCGGGGACACTCATACAGAATACTTCGTGCGGTGAAGAACCGTTTTGGATCAACCGATGAGATCGGCGTATTTGAAATGGGCCAGTCCGGTCTATCTGAAGTTGCAAATCCGTCCGAACTGTTCATATCAGAACGTCCTGAAAATTCATCAGGCTCAGCAGTTGTCCCGAGCATTGAAGGCACCCGGCCGATCCTGGTCGAGATCCAGGCGCTGGTCACCCCCACCTCCCTTTCCATGCCGAGAAGAGCAGCAATCGGCCTTGACAGTAATAGAGCATCGATCCTAATTGCGGTTATTGAAAAAAAGCTGGGTATTCCCCTGTACAACCAGGATGTGTTTTTAAATGTTGCCGGCGGAGTACGCTTAAACGAGCCCGGGATCGATCTGGGAATAATCTCGGCGATTGTATCCAGCAAGCTGGATCAGCCCATTCCTGCGGATACGGTTATCTGCGGTGAGGTCGGACTTACCGGAGAAGTAAGAAGTATCAGCCAGACAGCAGTAAGGATTAATGAAGCCGCAAGGCTCGGCTTCACAAAATGCATACTTCCTAAAAACAGCTTGAAAAATATTCAAAATAGTCAGAAGATAAATATAACAGGCGTCGAAACCATCAAAGAAGCTATGGATGCAATATTTAATAAAAAATGACCTTCTCTTAAACACACTTAAAGACGTGATTTTTGAAAGATCGTTAAAAAGGACTCTATAAAATTTCGCTTCCATTTTAACCTTACGGGAATAGACTGTAACTGCAAAGCGCATAGAATGTTAAAACCTGAAAACGAAAATGCGTCTCTATGCAATAACCTCGAAGCTTTTCAAACTGATATCATACGGTTGGAAAATGTGATTTAAAAATATATTTATGAAAGGAATACTATTGTGTCCTCTTTAATCGCCCGCGGAGGGTATCCGGTTTTACTGGCAATATTTATAATTGCTTTAATATTTCTTGCAGCATCTCTTTTAGTCAAAGGTCAGACCGGATATCTCTTAAAAATATGCTCTTTCGTCTCATTACTGCTTTTACTGTTTTCGTTCTATTTTTTCAGGGATCCTGAAAGACAACCCCCAAAAGACCCTGACTTATTGATCTGTCCTGCTGATGGTCTGATCATAGATATACGGGAAACACTTGAACCCTTATATTTAAACGCCACGGTAAAAAGGGTGAGTATTTTTATGTCTGTTTTCAATGTCCATGTCAACCGGTCGCCGGTAGACGGAACGATAAAATACATGAAGTACAATAAAGGGAAATTTATATCTGCTTTTAAAGAAAAAGCCTCTGAAGACAATGAAAATCTTTTTATTGGAATAGAGTGCAGCCGAAAAAAAGAAAAGATCGGGGTTAAGTTTATTGCCGGCCTGATTGCCAGAAGAATCATGTTTTATAAAAAGAGGGGTGACCAGATTATGAAGGGTGAGCGGATAAACCTGATCAGGTTCGGCTCAAGGGTGGACATCTTCTGTCCGCTGGATACTGAAATACGGGTTAAAAACGGGGACAAGGTAAAAGCAGGAGAAACCGTACTCGGCAGGTTTAAACCGGAGTAAACTGAATATTTTTATTTCTTCCTTTGCTTTCGATCTCACCGATGAGAAATGCTTTTTCATCAAGCCCTTTTAAACGAAGCATTATCTCATCCGCATCCTCTGCCGGAACAATCAGAACCATACCGATACCGTTATTAAATGTCCGCAACATATCTTCCTCATCCACATTCCCCTTACCCCTTAAGAAGTCAAATATCGGCAGGCTATCCCAGGAACCCAGGTTGATCTTTGCTCTGCAGCCCTTTGGAAGAACACGGACAATATTATCGGCCAGTCCGCCTCCGGTGATATGGGAAATTCCATTGATCTGAAAATCTCTCATAATGTTAAGAACTGTTTTTACGTAAATCTTGGTGGGTTTGATCAGCTCTTCACCAACAGTACAGCCCAGCTCTTCAACATAATCATCGTGCTTCATCTTTAAACTGTCAAAAAAGACCTTTCTTACCAGAGAAAATCCATTGCTGTGAACACCGCTTGAAGCAATTCCTACAATCTTATCACCCACAGTGATGGATGAACCATCAATTATTTTTGCCTTGTCCACAACCCCCACCACAAAACCGGCCACATCATATTCACCATCTTCATAAAATGATGGCATTTCAGCGGTTTCACCACCAATGAGAGAACATCCGGCCTGCTTACAGCCGTCGGCTATTCCTTTTAAAACATTTTCTAGGATTTCATGGTTGATCTTTCCGATTGAAATATAATCCAGCAAAAAAACAGGTTCCGCACCCTGGACAATAATATCATTAGCACACATGGCAACCAGATCTATTCCAATGGTATCATGCTTGTTCATCATACCCGCAATACGAAGCTTCGTCCCGACCCCGTCAGTTGAAGACACCAGAACAGGGTTGTCGTATTTCTGTTTGTTTAATGCAAACATTCCCCCAAAGCCGCCAATACTTGACATCACCTCGGGTCTAAAAGTGGGTTTTACTATCTTTTTAACTGAATCAATAAATTTGTCAGCAGCATCTATGTCAACACCGGCATCTTTATATGTAAGCTTTTTATCCATAACCGTAACTGCACCCTAAAA
>CAYLYF010000130.1:0-10216 GCA_964387595.1 uncultured Thermodesulfobacteriota bacterium
CTGTGAAACAGATGAAAAAAATAATGAAATAAAGCAGGAAAGATGTAATTGTAAGTTATCTCAAGCTAATATACCTGAATCACAGACATTTTTGTTTTCAAAGACTTTTAAGAACAATTATACCTGTGACCTTATTCAAGCAGCCTGTAAAATAAATTTATTCACAAAAAAAATTAATAAAGTTATTATCAACGTTGAGAATTTCCTCAAGAAAACTCCCATTTATATTTTGGAAGAATCCTTCCTTGTCTAAAGCTATATCCAGAATAAGTATATACACCCTAATTTTAATAATATTTTATATTTAAATCTTACATTATTAAGTATTTTTAATATTCTGCTTTTTTTGTTGTGCCTTGGTTGTTATTTAAAAAAAATATATTAGAATATTAAGTAGAATTAAATAATATATAAATTAAATATCAAGGGAAAGGTAAAGCCATGAATCAGATATACTTTAGAAAACTTCACAAAACAATTGGTATAGCTTTGGTGGTTTTTATCTTTCTTCAGGCTGGTTCTGGACTTTTTCTGAGTTTCGAAGTAAAGCACAGTCATGCTCACACCGATGCTGTTACCGGGCTTGACAAACAGGAGCAAAAGGCTGATTTGCTTGTGAATGAAAGGATTACAAATCCTGAAAAAGATTTTGATGTTATTAAAACAGTAGAGGCGGTTGTACCTGAACATGGAGATGAAGCTAATGATAAACAGGGAATGCTGCAGTTAGTACATCATGGCGGTGGTTTTCTTGGTAGTATATATCGTATTATTCTGGCATCGGGATTTCTGTTTATGGCGTTTTCAGGGATAATAATTTTTTATCTTACTAGAAAAGCGATGAGGCGCTAAGCTTTAGCTCTGTAAAATGTTTTCAGAAAGGGATTACAATGAAAAGATGTTTTGCTGCTTATTTTATTGGACTGTTATTGTTTTTTAATTTGCCTGTAACTGTAATTGCTCAAGATACATTATCTCTTAATGATTTAATTGATGAAGCACTTGAGAAAAATCCTTATGTTAAAGTTTTTCAAATGAATAAAGATGCGCTCTGGGAAAGACCTTCTCAGGTCAAATCATGGGATGATCCCAGGATCACCTTTGGAGTAACCAACCTGCCGACGGATGATTTTGATTTTAACAAACAGGATATGACTCAAAAATCAGTTTCTGTGGTTCAAAACATTCCTTTCCCCGGAATCAGCAGGCTTAAGGAAAAGGCTGCTGCTGAAGAGGCAAAGGGCGCTGAAAGTGAACTGGCAAATATAGAGATAAGAACAGTCAATGCGGTTAAAACTTCATATTATGATCTCTGCTTTGTGTGTCAGGCAATAAAAATTACGGATAAAAACATTGAGCTTATGAAAAATTTTGTTGAGCTGACGCAGTCTAAATACGAAGTCGGTAATGGTCTTCAGGAAGATATTTTTAAATCACAGGTTGAGCTTTATAAGCTTCAGGAACAGCTGATCAATCTTAAACAAAAAGAGTTATCTATCAGGGCTGATATGCTCCGTCTTCTTAACCGGAATGATAATGATCAGCTGCAGGGTATTCCCAAACTGGAAAATACTGAATTTAATTTTTCTCCTGAAGATCTAAAGACAACAGCGCTTGAAGAAAATCCATTGCTTAAGCAGCTGAGCCACTCTGTCTCGCAGAAAGAAGCACAATATCTGCTTGCAAAAAAGAGTTATTTCCCTAAGTTTTCTATAACAGCAGCCTATGGACAGCGGGATGATTGGGAATCCGTTGACAGACATAGATCTGATCTTATGTCTCTTTTAATTGGTGTGGATATCCCTCTTTGGTTTAAAAGTAAACAGAATAAAAAAGTATCTGAATCTCAGCACAGGATTCTTCAGGCAAAAGCCCGGCTTCAAAGTGAGAAAAATGATATTTTATTCAAACTGAATGATTTGCTGGTAAATATAAATAAAGATAAATCTCTGGTGACTCTGTATGAAAAACAGATTATTCCGGAAGCCAGACAGTCTCTTGAGGCAGATATGTCTGCCTATCAGGTGGGCAGACTTGATTTTTTAAATCTGCTTACCAGTCAGATGACGCTTTTAAGTTATGAGATAAAGTTTCACAGGGTTGCAAGTGATCTGGAAAAGAATTTTGCAGAACTGGAAGTTGTTGTGGGTAAACGTATCTTTTAATCAGCTGCATTGAATAATTTTTGGTTTTAAATAAAATCTATGGATAAAAAAACAATTATCACCGCCCGACGTAGCTTGCGGAAATCCCGCCTTGGCGGGGCGGTAAAATAGAACTTAATTAAGTTAAATTTTAAACCTTAAATATAATTATTTTAATTTTAAAAGGAGTAACCTTATGAAAAAATTTATATTTGTAATAACACTATTCTTATCATTAATGGTTGCAGGATCTGCTTTTTCAAAGGAGCAGGCGATGTGTCCTGTAATGGGTGGAAAAGTAAATAAAGAGATATATGTTGATCATGGCGGCAAGCGGGTTTATTTATGCTGTGCCATGTGCATTGATATATTTAAAAAAGATCCGGTCAAGTATATTCAAAAGATGGAAAAAGATGGTGTGAATCTGGTTAAAACACCGTCAAAAGCAAAGAAGAAAACAGGTCATTAAGGTCATGATCATAATTGATAAGTGAATCAAGGTGGTTATGTGTGTGTGGAACCCTATATATAATAAATTTGCTTTGTTAATAAAATCCGTGTTTCAAAGCAATTTTTGCCACTGATAAGGCACAAATGAACATCGAACATTGGAAGTTCAACATCGAATTATGAATGGGGAAAGTACTTGAAGTACTTAAAGTGAAGTACAACGGGCAACTGATCACCTGCCTTGTTGTAGCGTAGCGGAAATCCCAGGGAGCAGGGTCGAAAGGCGGACAATGGACGAATAGTCATTGTGCTTGGTTTTTATTCGACGTTCGATGTTGGATGTGAACTTGTCCCGATTCAGAGGGAATGTTGGACGTTCATCTTTTGACGTTCGACGTTCATCTTTTAAGTGAATTGTGGTTTGTAATTTCTGTTTTGATATTTTAAATCTTATGAATCAATAGAGGGTGTTATGAAAAATAAATCTACGCGATCTGTTTTGTTGTACCTGTTTTATATAATGTTAGCTGTTTTCCTGTCATTAACGGCTTGCGGATCAAAGGATAAAACAGCTGCGCCTGGACCTGCAGAAACCAAACAGCCTGAAATAAAGTTCTGGACCTGTTCCATGCATCCGCAGATCCAGAAGCCCGGACCGGGCCAATGTCCGCTGTGCGGGATGGATCTTATACCGGTTTCTTCTGACACGGCTAAATCCGCTGACTCGGCGCGTGAATTAACCTTATCTCCGAGAGCCGTTAAACTCGCGGAGATTCAGACTGCGCTGGTTGAAAGAAAGCTTGTTGATGCTGAAATAAGGCTTGACGGCAAGATTGAATATGATGAGAGCCGTCTTTCCTATATTACGGCCTGGGTCCCCGGACGTATTGAGCGGCTTTACGTGGATTATACCGGTGTGATGGTTAATAAAGGAGACCATTTAGTTCAGCTTTACAGTCCGGAACTGATTACGGCTCAGCAGGAATTGCTTCTGGGTATAAAAATGATTAAACAAAAGTCAGGCAGTCTTTACAAAAGTGCCTTAAAGAATGTTGATGCCACCCGCGAAAAACTGCGTTTATGGGGGCTGACACAAGACCAGATAAAAAAGATAGAAAGATCAGGAAAGGTCGATGAGCGAATAACCATATATTCTCCTATCAAAGGAATTGTTATTCATAAAAACGGTTTTGAAGGAGATTACTTAAAAACCGGCACGAGAATCTATACCATTGCCGATCTTTCTAAAGTGTGGTTAAAACTGGATGTTTATGAGTCTGATCTTGTCTGGGTGCGCTACGGTCAGGAGGTGACTTTCACCGTAAATGCGTATCCGGGTGAAGTGTTTAAAGGCAAAATCAGTTTTATGGATCCAATTCTGGACACTAAAAGCCGTACGGTTAAAGCAAGGGTAAATGTAGATAATTCGGACGGCAGATTAAAACCCGGTATGTTTGTCACCGCAATTGTAAATCCAAAAGTCGCAGCCGGCGGCAAGGTTATGGATTCGGTTCTGGCGGGTAAATGGATCTGTTCGATGCATCCTGAAATTATTAAAAATTTTAAGGGCAATTGTGATATATGCGGTATGCCGCTGGTAAGCTCTGAATCCATGGGATACATAAGTATCAATGAAGGTGAGGTTAAAGCTTCTCTGGTAATCCCGGTAACGGCACCTTTAATTACCGGTAAAAGAGCTGTTGTCTATGTTGCCGTTTCAGGAAAAGAGGGAACATTTGAAGGCCGTGAAGTTATCCTTGGACCTAGAGCCGGTAGTTATTATCTTGTTAAAGAAGGTTTGTCTGAAGGTGAAAAGGTTGTGGTAAACGGAAACTTTAAGATTGACAGTGCTCTTCAGATTTTGGCAAAGCCCAGTATGATGAATCCTGAAGGCGGGATCTTGTCAACCGGACATGAACATCATGGAGAAGGGAAGGTCGCACCGGTTCAGAAGACATCTCTAAAGGATATTAAAACATATACTGTTCCTGATAAATTTAAAGAACAGCTGGAAGATCTGGTTAACGCTTATTTTGGGATACATTATGCCTTAAGCCGGGATACTTATGAAAAAGTAAAACCCGGTGCAGGAATATTTATGAAGAACCTGGGTTCTGTTGACATGAAATTATTATCAAGTCATGCGCATATGTCATGGATGAAACATCAGGCAAAACTGGAACCACTAATAAAAAATATTTATGATGCAAAAGATATTAACGCTGCAAGGAGTTTTTTTGATGAGTTATCTGATGAACTTTACAGCGTATTAAAAGAATTTGGTTTAAGTGGAAAAGAACCTGTGTACAGGCTTTTATGTCCCATGGCAAATAAGAATAAAGGCGCTTACTGGCTGCAGAAGACAAAAGATATCCAAAACCCTTATTACGGCAGCATGATGTTTAAGTGCGGATCTGTTTCTGAGACTGTTTATCCGGGGAATCCAGGTTCCTTTAAGGAGGCTAATTAAATGAATGAGGCCGGTAACATCAAATCGCCGACACTTCTTGACCGCATCATCCGTTTTTGTCTTGAGATGAAACTGGTTGTATTTTTGATGGTTTTAGTTGTTATCGTTTGGGGTGTCATGGTTGCGCCTTTTGACTGGGATATCGGCTTAATTCCGCGAGATCCGGTGCCTGTGGATGCCATACCTGATATCGGGGAAAATCAGCAGATCGTTTTTACCGAATGGATGGGCCGCTCACCCCAGGATGTTGAGGATCAGATCAGTTATCCCTTAACTGTTTCATTGCTTGGAATTCCCGGGATAAAAACAGTCCGCAGTTATTCCATGTTTGGTTTTTCAACTATTTATATTATTTTTAAAGAGGATGTTGAGTTTTACTGGTCCCGTTCGCGGGTGCTTGAAAAATTAAGCAGTCTGCCTGCGGGAACGCTTCCTGCTGATGTAAAACCGGCTCTGGGACCTGATTCAACCGCACTGGGGCAGATCTTCTGGTATACCCTTGAAGGGCAGGATGAAAAGGGGAATCCAACCGGCGGCTGGGACCTTCATGAACTCAGGTCAATTCAGGACTGGTATGTCCGCTATGCGCTTCTGTCTGCTGACGGTGTAAGTGAAGTTGCTTCTGTCGGCGGCTTTGTTCAGGAATATCAGATCGATGTTAATCCTGATGCCATGCGGGCGCATAATATTAAGCTTTCTGAAATCATAACTGCTGTAAAGCAGTCAAATATTGATGTGGGTGCGCGAACCATTGAAGTCAATAAGGTTGAGTATGTGATTCGCGGACTCGGGTTTATTAAAGAAATATCAGATATCGAACAAAGTGTGGTTAAGGTAAATGATAATGTTCCCCTCTATATTAAAGATATCGCAAATGTGACTTTAGGGCCGGCACTTCGGCGCGGAGCTCTTGATAATGGCGGCGCTGAAACAGTAGGCGGTGTGGTTGTGGTTCGTTATGGTGAAAATCCTCTGGCAGCCATTAAAAATGTAAAAAATAAGATTAAGGAAATATCGCCGGGACTGGCTAAAAAAACTTTACCTGATGGGACGGTCAGTCAGGTTAAAATTGTGCCTTTTTACGATAGAACCGGGCTCATTCATGAGACCCTTGGAACTTTAAGCAGTGCTTTAACTGAAGAAATACTGGTCACCGTTATTGTTGTGCTGGTGATGGTGATGCATTTTTGGAGTTCTCTTCTTATTTCAGCACTTCTGCCACTTGCTGTTCTGATGTGTTTTATCGGTATGAAGGTCTTTGGTGTTGATGCAAATATCGTGGCGCTTTCCGGTATTGCCATAGCGATCGGTACCATGGTTGATATGGGCATTATTACTTGTGAAAACATACTAAAGCATCTGGATGAAGCTGGTGATGGTGAAAATCGTCTGGAGGTTATTTTTAAGGCAACCCGTGAAGTAGGAAGCGCCATTATTACGGCTGTTTCAACCACGGTTGTCAGCTTTCTTCCGGTCTTTACCATGGTTGCAGCAGAAGGCAAGCTTTTTAAACCCCTTGCTTATACAAAGACATTTGCTTTGATTGCCTCAGTTGTTGTGGCCCTGACTATTATTCCACCCTGTGCTCATATTTTGTTTAACAATAAAATAAAAGGAAAAACACTTCGCCGAATCTGTTATGGAGCCCTGGTCGTGCTCGGGACTGTTCTTGTGGCTTATTATGGCTGGTGGCTGGCCGGTTCATTATTTATGGGTGTGGGTTTATTTAAAATATTTGAACATCTTATACCTGAACATATAAATAATTATATGCCACTGGTTTTTACCTCTATTGTCGTTCTTGTGGTGGGATTAATTCTTACCGATCACTGGCTGCCTCTTGGCCCTGAAAAAGGGATGCTTTTAAATTTTATTATGATTGCTGGAATGATCGGCGGACTTCTTTTCTTAATTCAAATTTTTATTCGCATGTATACGCCGATTTTGGGCTGGTGCCTTGACCATAAGATGCTCTTTTTAGTTCTCCCACTCATCATTGTAATACTCGGGGGCCTTGTATGGAGAGGCCTTGGCAAAGAGTTTATGCCGCCACTTGATGAAGGATCATATCTTTACATGCCTACGACCATGCCCCATGCATCAATCGGTGAATCTCTGGATGTTCTTCAGAAGCAGGATATGGCAATTACTGACCTGCCGGAAGTATATTCTGTTGTGGGTAAACTGGGTCGCGCAGAAACATCACTTGATCCTGCTCCCATATCAATGATCGAGACCGTTATTAACTATTACCCGGAGTATCTGGTTAATGAGCAGGGCAGGCGACTTCGTTTTAAATTTGACTATGACAAAACAGATTTCGTCCGTGGAATTGACGGCGAACCTGTTTTTGCGCCTGATAATAAACCCTATCAAGTCAGGGGCACCTATCTGCGTGATGACAAAAATGCGCTTATCCCTGACTCAGACGGCATGCCTTTCAGGCTTTGGCGTCCAGCGCTTGATCCTGACCTTAATAAAGATCGGGATTTCTGGAAAGGAATTACCAAACCAGATGATATATGGGATGCTATTGTAAAGGTGGCCGAAATTCCCGGCACAACTTCTGCCCCTAAATTACAGCCTATTGCGGCACGAATTGTCATGCTTCAAAGCGGGATGCGTGCACCCATGGGAATAAAGATCAAGGGCCCGGATCTTGAGACTATTGACAGGGTTGGACTTAAGATTGAAAAGCTTCTTAAGGAGGTACCTTCAATTGAGCCTGCCGCGGTATTTGCAGACAGGATCGTGGGTAAGCCGTATCTTGAGATCGATATCGATCGAAAAGCCATTGCGCGCTACGGTATTCGCATTGGTCAGGTGCAGGAAGTAATTGAGGTAGCTGTGGGCGGTAAGCGTATTACTACAACAGTAGAAGGGCGGGAGCGCTATCCTGTTCGAATTCGTTATATGCGTGAGCTGCGTGATTCAATTGAAGATTTAGGACGGATACTGGTTTCATCTTCAGACGGTGCGCAGATACCGCTCATTGAGCTTGCAGAAATAAAGTATTTGCGTGGGCCGCAGGTTATTAAAAGTGAAGATACCTTTTTGATCGGCTATGTGCTGTTTGACAAAAAAACCGGGCACGCTGAAGTCGATGTGGTTGAACAGGCTAAAGCGTATTTGAAATTAAAGATTGAAAGCGGAGAACTGAAAATCCCGGCAGGGGTCAGTTATAAGTTTGCCGGGAGCTATGAAAATCAGGTTCGTTCAGAAAAGAAATTGATGGTTGTTCTCCCTCTGGCTCTTTTTATTATTTTTATGATTCTTTATTTCCAGTTCCGCTCAACTGTGACAACCGCACTGGTTTTTTCCGGTATTATTGTTGCCTGGGCCGGAGGGTTTTTAATGATCTGGTTTTATGGTCAGGACTGGTTTTTAAACTTTTCTCTGTTTGACACCAACATGCGGGATCTTTTTCAGGTGCACCCCATTAACCTGAGTGTGGCCATCTGGGTGGGTTTTCTGGCGCTTTTTGGGATTGCTTCTGATAATGGTGTGGTGGTCGCAACTTATCTTGATCAGTCTTTTAAAGCGAACAAACCGGAAACTGTGAAATCCATAAGACTGGCTACCATTGAAGCTGCCATGAGGCGTGTTCGTCCGTGTTTGATGACCACAGCCACAACTTTTCTGGCCCTTATTCCGGTTCTGACCTCAACAGGGAGAGGATCAGATATTATGGTTCCCATGGCAATTCCATCTTTTGGCGGTATGGCCATCAGTGTGGTTTCTATGCTTGTTGTTCCGGTCTTATATTGCGCTGTAAAGGAGATTAAACTCAGGAAGTAAAATCATAAACATTATCTCTCATTTATCGCTTTTCACTCTCCCTTTCGCCTAGCATTCGGATGATATGATCTTTTTAGGGAAATAAGCCTTTTAACTACAGGATAGGGCTTGTTTTCATTAAACCGGGTCAAAAAGAAGATGAACTTTTGAAAGATTTTCTTAAAAAACACAGTGAAAACAAAGGATTTTTGAAAAGACTTTTTTCACCCGGCCAGGTATTAAAAATTTCATAAGAAACAATATTATCTTAATTTTGTAACCCCCTCAAATATCTTTAAATATTTAGACCGGAAAATTATTTATTTTTTTAGAAGATTTTTTCTTGACATAACAATATCTTGTGTCAAAATGTACCGCAGAACACAATATGGCTGAAAATTGAAAAGGAAATAAAAGAGGTATCGGATACTTAACTAAGTCTATATAAAGAAGAAAAACCAGCAGATAGGTTCCTACTGGCTCTCTTACTAGGTTACCCTAGATTCTTGTGTGGTACTTGAATTTATAGTTTATCTATTAAGATTAGTCAACAATAAAAATGATTTTTCTAAATCATTTTTCCAAACTAACCTTCCTTGTTGGTGAAAACTACTAACGCCATTTGGAGGGGCTCTCATGAACACATCTTAACTAATTCTAAAAATAATTAAAGATTTCTAAATATATAAAAGTTGGTTTTAATATGCATAAATCATATTGATTTATGCATAAACCAACAGTATGTGATTTATATTTGAAATGTTGTCAATCTCAGAAGGAATTTGCTGCACCAGCGCGCAAAAAATCGCGACTGGTGACCAATAAGTTTTTAATCAAAAGGAGAATCTTATGGCTGGAAAGAAAAGTGGTGGATTTAATAAAGATGGAATAGAAAAACTTGCAAAAGACAAGCCTGTCGTTTACGAAATCCAAGACAAAAAAGGCGACCCACTTTATGTAGGTGTTGCGAAGCGTGGACGTGTTGAAGATAGAATCAAAGAGCATCTACCTAGCGGTCCAGATCCAATTCGAGGCGGAGCGAAAGTAAAAATTCAGCAAAAGCCTAGTATCGCAGATGCAGAAAAAGCGGAAGCACGAGCTATAAAAAGTAAACAACCGCCAAGAAACAAAAAGGGTAAATGATTTATAACAAGTTGTTGGAGAAATTGACACGCTTTAGGCTGCGCACGTTTCAGCTCATGCGTTAGCCAATAAAAATACAATTGGAGAAAAAATGAAATTAGAAGTCCCAGTTCAATGCCCCAAATGCGAGAAAACACATGAAGTTAAACTTGACGGATTGCGACCAGGTAACACGTTTAGTTTTGCTAACCTAAAATTGACCCATTTACAGCATAAATGCTAACCGAAAATT